>NZ_JBKFGJ010000012.1:0-33403 GCF_051233465.1 Neobacillus solisequens
TTGAATATCGCCGCTGCATCGTAAGATGATGTACCCGTTTCGTTCATATAATTTAGTACACCAATTTTATACTCAAGGGAATAGTTTGTATAGTTTTTTTGGAAAGCTTCAATCCCTTGGTTTCTTCTCCAGTAAATTTGGCCATAAAAAAACCCCCGTAAATGTCAGATTGGTGTCTAACATTTACGGGGCATATCATTTCGCGGCAGCTTTTACTTTAGTGGTAGATCCAGTTTTACTAAGTCTTCATATGTTTCTCTTTTTACTACAAGCGTTGCTTGACCGTTCTCAACAAAGACTACGGCTGGTCTTGGAATACGGTTATAGTTGTTTGCCATGGAATAGCCGTATGCACCCGTACAGAAGACCGCTAGTATGTCTTCTTCCGCTGATTGCGGCAAGGGTAGATCCCAAATCAACATATCCCCTGATTCACAGCATTTACCTGCTATGGAAACAGTCTCTTCTGACTGTGCTAATGGGCGATTTGCATACACAGCCTCATATTTAGCCTGATAGAGAGAGGGACGAATATTATCACTCATGCCGCCATCGACTGCAAGATATTTTCTGACACCAGGCACATCTTTGGAAGAACCGGTATGATATAACGTGATTCCCGCATCTCCCACCATTGAACGCCCCGGTTCAATCCAAATTTCCGGCATCGAAAGCTGATATTGTTCTGTCAGCTTTTTTACTTCTTTGATAATTTCACTAACATATTGGGAAGGCTGAATAGGCTCATCTTCCTTTGTATATCGGATACCAAAGCCACCACCTAAATTTAACACCTGGGCTTCAAAAGAAAACTTATGATTCCAATCGGCCATCTTTTCAACTATTTTTTGAGCAGCAAGTAAAAAGCCAGTTGTTTCAAAGATTTGGGAGCCAATGTGGCAATGAAGGCCTAAAACATTAAACTGGTGAAATGTTAATACTTCAGCTAAAGCTTGCTCCGCCTGACCGTTTTGAAGATCAAAGCCAAATTTAGAATCCTCCTGCCCCGTCAAAATATAATCATGTGTATGGGCCTCAATTCCCGGAGTGATTCTCAATAAAATATTTACATTCACATTTTTTTCATGACAGATCTCTTTTAATAGACCGATTTCATAAAAATTATCTACAACAATACAGCCGATTCGGCTATCCAATGCCATTTCTAGTTCTTCTCGGCTTTTGTTATTACCATGAAAATGGATTTTCTCAGGTGGAAATCCTGCAGCAATAGCTGTATATAATTCCCCTCCAGAGACTACATCTAATGATAATTCTTCTTCTTCTGCAAGCTGAACCATGGCTACTGTTGAAAAAGCTTTACTGGCATATGCAACTTGAAACTTTATATTTTGCTCAATAAAAGCTTGTTTAAAGGCGCGAGCTCTCTCTCTTATTAAAGCCACATCATATACATATAAAGGAGTACCAAATTTAGTTGCCAGTTCGACGGCGTCGACTCCTCCAATTTCCAAGTGGCCGTTTTTATTAACGCCTGTTGTCCCGTAAAAGTACATTCCCTTTCCCTCTCTCCATCACGACTACTACATCATATGTAGACAATCATAATAAATATAAACAAATAGACAGAATCTTAAATAGAAACTGCCTATTTTAAAAACTTTAGCCCTTTATTTAATTAAAATTACTTTAGCACAACTGTAAATTTTGCGCAATTTTTTTTAATGGGAATTTATCCATTAGGTGGCTGCCGATACCTGTTCCTTGGGTGAACAATACTTGGTCTAAGAACAGCACCCGGTATTGCCCTGCGAAAGATGATTTGTAAAAACCCTTTTGGTTCAAATGGAAGAAACGGCCATAAATAAGGTGTATTTAATGCTCTCATATTGACTAACAAAATGAGAAACAGCGTTGTACCAATAATAAATCCTGGAGTATGGAAAAAGGCGACTAACAGCATTAAAATCATTCTGGCAATTTTATTGGCCACACTCAATTCATAGCTCGGTGTCGTAAAGGTTCCAATCCCCGCAACTGCTACATATAATATGACTTCAGGTACAAATAACCCAACACTTATGGCAATTTGACCGATTAATACAGCAGCAATAAGTCCCATCGCTGTCGACAACGGTGTTGGTGTATGTATGGCAGCAATCCGTAAAAATTCAATTCCAAAATCAGCTAGGAACAGTTGAATGATAATTGGAATATTGGTTTGCTCATTTGGTCCGATAAAGGCCAACTTTTGCGGTAACAGAGAAGGTTCAAGTACAAATAGGAGCCATAACGGCAACATAAAAATAGAAGTTAATACACCCAAGAATCGGGTCCAACGAACAAATGTACCCATAGCTGGAGATTCCCGAAATTCTTCAGCATGTTGAACATGATGAAAATATGTTGTAGGGGTGATGATGACACTAGGTGAGGTATCGCAGTAGATCACCACATGTCCCTCTAAAATATGCGCAGCTGCAACATCTGCTCTCTCTGTATACCGTACTAAGGGATATGGGTTTATTCCTTGTTTGACAATAAATTCTTCCAAAGTTTTGTCTGCCATCGGGATTCCGTCTATATTAATTTCGCTTAGTTCTTTTCTAAGGATATTTAGTAAATCCGGGTCCGCTACATCCTCTATATATCCGAGTGCCACATCAGTTTTAGAACGGACACCCACCTTGTGCATTTCGAAACGGAGCCGCTCATCCCGGATTCTCCTTCGCGTTAGCGCTGTGTTAAGGATAATATTTTCTACGAACCCGTCACGCGCTCCCCTTACCACCTTTTCTGTATCCGGTTCTTGCGGAGAACGCCCTGGATAACTTCGTACATCTACAATAAACGCGGTACTATACCCTTCAACTACAACAGCAATTAGGCCTGACAATACTTGTGTCACTACCAAATCAAGTGTTTCTGCCTTATCGACTGATTGATTGACTAATCTATTTTCAATAATCTTAAAAACATCTGTTGAAAGCTTTTCATGATCGTTGATTTGGACAAGCTCTTCTATTAATTCAATAATAAATCTAGTATCACATAACCCGTTCACATAATAAATTTGGACTTCTTTTTTTAATATTTGTAACTTACGGACTCCGAAATCAAAGCTTACCCCAAGTCCGACCCGTTGTTTCATATAATTTTCAACTTCATGGACTGATTCCGGGATCGGCCATTTCTCTTCCTGCTTTTGTGTCATAAAAACCACTCCTTTCAAGGATAAGTTCAACAGCTTTCTCTGTAATCGGAGAACCTAGCTTATATGAATCATGTCTGGCCATTTTGCCGATATCCCCAATACCAACAATAATGGGGATATCCAATTCATCCAGACTATAGACTGTATCTCCATTTATTCTGCCAATTTCAAGTTCTGGTATACCATGTTTATCTACACCATACGGGGTTAGATTACCGTCACGATCGATACAAACATCGACTCTTGTCCACTCCGCATGTCTAGATTTCGCCGCAACAGCAATTGCCCCTAGAACTATAATATCTTTATGTAAGGCTACATATTTGAGGGCATTTTCACCGGCCCCCTCTCCAACCATTCCACTGTCATCGAACATTACCAAAACAGGGTCATTTTGTGCCTTTTTGATTAAATTCACTAATTCAGCACCAGTCAGTTTGGATGGATTTCCTTGAGACTTAGAAATGCAGCGTCCACCAATTTTCTTGGCAACCTGCTCCAGAGTCCTTTTGGTATATTCATCACCATCAGTAACTAATATGACACGCCTTTCTCTACTCATATTTGGTAGTCCTTTCTGGGTGATTTTTTAGTGATGGACAAAGTATAGCCATTGGAAAATGGATCCAAAAATTTTCCCTAGAACGATGGCCATAATTAAAATAACAATTTTTCCATCTAATCGAATCCTTTTTGCCAAAATCGGAAATACATTTAAAGCTTCGGTTAGTCCTGCTGCAAGCATGCCCACAAAGACGCCTCCGGCAAGACCCAATGGGATTAAAAAAAGGGCTGAAACATTGAACGCAGGATCCCTTAAACTGGCAACAACCCCTGTAACAGCCCCAATAATAACGGACATTTCGTAATGATGAATCATTTTCATGGTTTTAGATAACTGGGTTAATCTTGGTATGACTCCTAGAACCGTCAGAAATGCAACAAACCCGGAACCAACTGCCAAGCCGCTTGCAAATCCCAGAAAAAGAGTGGCCAAAATTTTAATCGTCATAGACGCGTTTCATGCTTTCTTTATTTTCATGGATAATGACATAATTATCTAAATCCATTTGATAATTAAACATTTCTACTTCTAAAGGGCTTGGTTCGTCATTGATTCGTTTTTTAAAGACATGATTAAAAAATAAAATCATGCCTAACCCCAATCCAATGGAGTAAGGTATTTGAAATAGCAATGGTTTTACCTCTCGTTTTCCGGTAATGATGGTATATATTTTTTCCTGTACACTTTTCATGCTAACATCGTCATGAAAGTTCATTAGTGTCATGGCGGAGCCAAAAAATAATAGAAACCAAATTAAAAGAAAAAAAGGAATCGACACTCCTTTTTTCTTTGTCACTACCTCTACGATGGTTTGGGCAGGACCGATTGTTTGGACTTCTAAATCATGGTATTGAGCGGAAACCAATTGAATGACCTTCATAACATCGATAATGACAATGTTACCATCGTGGTCTGATACTTGGTGAACAATCATTGAGGACAAATGGGGCAGCAAATCCTCTGCGGCAATAATTTGTGCCACATCTTTTAATAAAACATGATGATCTGGCCGGGTTTGAACTCGATTCCGCATGCGAATATAGATTGTTTTTTCCAAAACATTCACTTCCCACACAAAAATTCTCGTATCAGTAGTATGAGTAAAATTCCCTTTTTTTATGAAAAAAAGACCACATGGATTATAGATCCATATGGTCTTTCATTTGCTGTAAGATTTTTTTCTCTAATCTTGAAACCTGCACCTGTGAGATACCCAGTCTTAAGGCGACTTCTGATTGAGTTTGATCTTTGTAATATCGCAAATAAACAATCAGTCTTTCGCGTTCATCCAATTCCCGAATTGCCTCTTTTAAGGCAATTTTATCGAACCATTTCCCTTCATTCCCATCATCAATTTGGTCTAATAATGTGATAGGATCCCCATCATTTTCATAGACGGTTTCGTGAATAGATGAAGGTGTTCGACTTGCCTCTTGAGCGAGAATGACATCTTCAGGTGAAAGTTCAAGATGTGTTGAGATCTCATTAACTGTGGGTATCCTCCCCAGTGTTTTGGAAAGCTCATCTTTTGCTTTGCGAATTCTGTTTCCCATTTCCTTTAAGGAACGGCTGACCTTCACTGTCCCGTCGTCACGAATAAATCGTTGGATTTCACCAATGATCATCGGTACTGCGTATGTGGAAAATTTAACATCGTAAGATAGGTCAAACTTATCAACAGATTTTAACAGCCCGATACAACCAATTTGGAACAGATCATCAGGGTCGTACCCTCTATTTAGAAATCGTTGGACAACAGACCAGACAAGGCGCATATTTTTTTCGATTATTAAATCTCTGGCATCTTGGTTTCCGTCTTGACTCTTTTTAATGAGTTCCTTGACTTCCTGGTCCTTTAAGAATGTTTGATTTTGATTGTTCTTGACCTCCACATCCATTGGCAAGTCTCCTTAATTGCAAAGCATTTTGCTGGATTTTAAATGCTTCCTGAGTCTAACTTCGGTTCCTATACCTGGTTGTGAATGAACCTCTACCTCATCCATAAAATTTTCCATGATGGTGAAACCCATACCGGAACGTTCCAATTCCGGCTTCGTTGTAAATAATGGCTGTCGAGCTTCCTCCACATCAACAATTCCTAGTCCATTATCTTTAATGGACAGATTGATTAAGCTATCTTTAATTTCAACATGGATATAAACAACACCGTTTGCGTCATTTTCATAACCATGGATAATTGCATTTGTTACTGCCTCGGAAACAACTGTCTTAATCTCGGTCAGTTCATCCATAGTTGGGTCCAGTTGGGCAATAAATGCGGCAACAGTTACACGAGCAAATGATTCATTTTGACTTAAAGCACTGAATTGAAGGGTCATTTCATTCTTCATTCAGGCCACCCCCAATCTTTGCAATGCAAACTCTTCCGTCGGCTCCATTTTGATAATTTTAAACAGACCGGACATGTCGAATAGCCTTTGTATTGCAGGGGAAATTGCACAAACGACCATTTCACCGTGCACCTGTTTAATTTGTTTATATCGTCCTAAAATAACACCCAAACCAGAGCTATCCATGAAGGTTAGCTGTTCCAGATTCAAAACAATATGACGAATTCCATTCTTTTCAATCACAGCAGTAGATGATTCTCGAAGCTCGTCTGCTGTATGATGATCTAATTCACCGCTAAGACGAATACATAAAACGTCATGCCTTGTTTCTAGTTCAATGTTTAGACTCACTATCTCGGCCTCCTTAATCTTGTATAAGCAATAGCACAAAGGTGCTGCCGCTTTTCTAAGGTATAGTGAGTCAATTCGCCTTGTGTCCAATAAATTCCTTCCCATGATACAAAACTAGTTGTAATTCGCTAAAAGAAGTGAAATCCCTTCGACATTCGACATTGGCATGGGTTTTATTTACCCGCTTTTGAAAACATTCCAAAAGCACGCTTATAAAGAGTCCACCAACTTGCCTCGTTTACATTTGATTTTGCAACAAGTGGACTTTCAAGAATCACTTTTCCATCCTGGATCAGCTTAATGGTCCCTACTTTATCTCCCTTATGGATGGGGGCATTAAGATTTTTTTGCATAATGACTTTACGTTTTACATTTTCCGTCTTTTCACCTTTTTTGGTTAACAATGAAAGGGGTTCACTTGTGACAGCCTTGACGGTTTTTTCCTGCCCCTTGCTGATTTTAGCTTCACCTATAGCCTGATTGCGCTTATAGATGGAATGAGTTTGATATTGACTAAAGGCATAATCAAGCATCTTGGTTACCTGAGCATTACGTTCCTTTGAGGTAGGAGCTCCAAACACCACGGCAATGACACGCATCCCATTTTTTTGAGCGGTGGCGGTAAGGCAATATTTTGCTTCCGCAGTAAAGCCCGTCTTTAATCCATCCACCCCAGGGTAGAAACGGACCAATTTATTGGTATTGACCAACCAAAACTTTTTATCGGTATTTTCTCTAAGATAAGCTTCATATAAACCCGTAAATTTAGTAATATCCTCGTATTTTAAAAGCTCTTTTGCCATGACTGCCATATCATGTGCTGAGCTATAATGCCCGCTTTCCGGCAGCCCAGTAGTATTTTTAAAGACTGTATTTTTTAAACCTAATTCCTTTACTTTTTGATTCATCATATCCACGAAGGCTTCCTCAGAACCGGCAATCCGTTCGGCCATGGCCACTGAAGCATCGTTTCCAGAACCAATGGCAATGCCTTTTAGCATTTCCTCGGTTGTCATTTCCTCACCGGGTTCAAGGAAAATTTGCGAACCACCCATGGAGGCCGCATATTCACTGGTACGGATTTTTTCCTTCCAGCTCAACTTCCCTTTATCAAGGGCATCCATGATTAATAACATCGTCATAATTTTTGTCATACTTGCTGGCGGAAGCTTCTCATTGCTATTTTTCTCATAAAGAACCTTCCCGGTATCACGTTCAATCAAGATGGCAGATCTGACACCTGCAACAATATCAGTTCCCTTTTTCTCCTCAGCCGCAAAAGCAGACGGAGCCCCTACACTGGAAAACATTAATAAAGTAATGATCAAATAGACCAATCGTTTCATTCGCATAACCCTCCATTCTGTATAGCCAACATTTTTTCCAAAAACAAATACTTTATACAATTATTTCCTGTTATTTTTTTATAAAAAGGCTGTGTTAAAGAACAGTGTTGATTTTTTAAACTCTGTTGATTGGAGCGGAAGGTGCGAAGACTCCTGTGGGAGTAAGGTTCTGGAGAGACCCCGCAGGCGCAAGCGCCGAGGAGGCTCGCCGAAACGCCCACGGAAAGCGAAGCACCTGGAGCGCAAATCAACAGCCAAGTTTAACAGACCTATAAAAAAAAACGGGTGACAGGTACCATGTGGAAATTTCACATGGTCCTGTCACCCTTTCTACTTTTTAAACAGTTCTCTATTCTGTTATTTCCTCATGGATGAGGGTTGGGGCTGCTACTATATTTGTTGAAATCTTGATATTCTCGTATAGCTTATGTTTCACTTCAGCTACGTCTTCGAAGTTACTGTAGATGGTTACTAAGGATTCACCTTTTTTGACTTGGTCTCCGATTTTTTTTCGTAAGACCAATCCTACTGCAAGGTCGATGTTTGATTCTTTCGTAGCCCTACCTGCACCTAGCAACATGGCTGCTGTTCCAACTTCATCAGCGACGATTTCAGATACATAGCCATCTTGTTGTGCCTCCAGTTCAAATACAAATTTAGCCTGCGGCAATTTGGAAGTATCATCTACAATGGAAGCATCTCCGCCTTGAGAGGTTAAGAATTCTTTTAACTTGGCAAGTGCTGTACCATTGTTTATTGCATTTTCCAACATGGTTCTAGCTTCTTGCAGTGAACCGGCTTTTTGGCCTACGTACACCATATGGCTGCCAAGTGTTAAACAAAGCTCGGTTAAATCTTCTGGTCCTTGACCTTTTAATGTATCGATGGCTTCCTTTACTTCAAGCGCATTTCCAATTGCAAATCCGAGCGGTTGACTCATATCAGAAATAACCGCCATTGTTCTTCTGCCGACATTATTTCCAATTCGCACCATGGCTTTAGCCAATTCGCGGGAATCATCTAGTGTTTTCATAAAGGCACCTGCGCCTGTTTTTACATCTAGAACAATTGCATCAGCTCCAGCAGCAATTTTCTTACTCATGATCGAGCTGGCAATAAGTGGAATGCTTTCAACCGTTGCCGTAACATCTCTCAGTGCATAAAGCTTCTTATCCGCAGGTGTCAGGTTGCCGCTTTGACCAATAACAGCGATTTTATTTTTATTTACTAAGTCAATAAACTCAGCGTTATCAATTTCGACGTGGAATCCAGCTACCGATTCTAACTTATCAATGGTGCCACCCGTGTGACCCAAACCACGGCCCGACATTTTCGCAACAGGAACGCCAACGGCGGCGACAAGTGGTCCTAATACCAAGGTTGTCGTATCCCCGACACCGCCCGTTGAATGTTTGTCTACTTTAATTCCTTCGATTTGCGATAAATCGATTTCATCACCTGATTTCACCATCGCCATGGTTAAATCAGCACGTTCTTGTTCTGTCATTCCTCTAAAGACGATTGCCATCGTTAAGGCACTCATTTGATAATCAGGAATTGAGCCTTCTGTATATCCTTGAATAATGAAATTAATTTCCTCTGTGGTTAATTCAAGTCCGTCACGTTTTTTCTCGATCAGATCAACCATTCTCATTATCAATCACCACTTTACGATTTATTAATCATTACTTATTCCATTTCGTTTAAAAAGCTTTTACCATTTTGCGGCATTTTCACTTTAAAATTGTCAGCTACCGTAGCGCCCAGATCAGCAAACGTTTCTCTTAAAGGCAATTCTTTACCTTCTTTTATCCTTTTCGAATAAACTAACAACGGTACATATTCACGGGTATGGTCTGTTCCAGGAGCTACTGGGTCATTTCCATGATCCGCAGTGATCATTAATAGATCATCTTCCTTCATCTTTTCAAAGACTTCCGATAGCCTTGCATCATACTCTTCTAAGGCTTTTCCATAACCGATTGGATCACGGCGATGTCCGTACAAAGCGTCAAAATCAACGAGATTTAAAAAGCTGATTCCATTGAAGTCCATATCTAATGTTTCAACCAGCTTATCCATACCATCCATATTCGAAACCGTTCTCATTGATTTCGTTACACCCTCGCCATCATAAATATCGGAAATTTTTCCGATTGCGATGACGTCAAAGCCAGAGTCCTTTAATTCACTCATAACGGTACGGTCAAATGGCTTTAAAGCGTAGTCGTGACGATTGGCTGTCCGCTTAAAGTTACCCGGCCCACCGAGGAATGGACGAGCGATTACTCTTCCAACCATATACTTTTCATCAAGCGTTAATTCACGAGCTATTTTACAAATCTGATACAACTCTTCAAGTGGAACAATTTCTTCATGCGCCGCAATTTGCAACACAGAATCTGCTGAAGTATAGACAATTAATGCTCCGGTTTTCATATGTTCTTCGCCAAGTTCATCGAGAATCTCTGTTCCACTGGCAGGCTTATTACCGATAATTTTCCGGCCTGTTCTCTTTTCTATTTCTGACAGAAGTTCATCTGGGAACCCATCAGGAAATACCTGGAATGGAGTTTGGATATTCAAACCCATGATTTCCCAGTGGCCTGTCATTGTATCCTTGCCGTTTGAAGCTTCCATCATCTTTGTATAAAAAGCAAGCGGCTTTTCTGCTTTTTCAATTCCCTTAATTTCAAGAATATTACTTAATCCTAATTTTCCCATATTCGGCATGTTTAGACCATTCATTTTCTCCGCTATATGACCGAATGTATTTGCTCCTTTATCTCCGAACCTTTCAGCATCAGGTGCTTCCCCAATCCCTACGGAATCCATTACAATGATAAAAATACGTTTATATGTATTTGCTGCCATTTACAAATTCCTCCTTTTTATTTTGACACCGTTTACAATTCCAAGAAAACATTAGACATAAATAGGATTCCCTATTTAGGTCTATTTAACCTACAAATGACTACATATTTGTCAGAAGTCTGACTTCTTTATTTTACTAGATATATCGAAAATTACAAGAAAAAAGCTGCTAAAACTACAGCAGCTTTCTAACATTTATGTGAACATCTCTATAAAACTGTAAATATATTAAGCCCGCGGGTGAAATTTTCGATATACATCATTTAGCCTTGTTTTCGTAATGCTTGTATAGATCTGTGTCGTAGAGATATCTGCATGTCCAAGCATCTCTTGGACTGCTCTTAAATCTGCGCCATTTTCAATTAAATGCGCAGCAAAGGAATGTCTTAATGTGTGGGGTGTCAGTTCTGTAGCAATGCCTGCTTCGGCTGCCAACCTTTTTAAGATTTTCCAAAATCCCTGCCGAGTCATTCGCTTTCCTTGATGATTGAGAAACAATGCCGTATCTTGGTGTTTTTTTGAGACAAAATGAGGTCTCCCTTTTTCTAAATAAGTTGATACTGCTTCTGTGGCCGTTTTCCCTATCGGTATAATTCGTTCTTTATCGTTTTTGCCTTTGCATCGGATAAATCCCATGGTTAACTGGATATCTTCCATTTCTAAACCAATCAATTCACTAACTCTGATGCCTGTTGCATATAACAACTCCAGCATCGCCTTATCCCTTATGCCATAATGATCAGCAGGATTGGGAGTAGCTAGCAATGTTTCTACTTCCGGCAAACTGAGTATGTTAGGAAGGGATTTTTCCATTCTTGGCGTTTCGATTTGCACAGATGGATCATGGTCCGTTGCTTTATCTCTTAATAAAAATTGGTGTAACGCACGAATCGAAGCGATGTGACGTGCAATCGTTTTTGCTGATTTTCCCTGTTCCTTTAAAAAATCGAGAAAATGAATAATATGTACTCGCTGAACTTGATTTAATGTGTCCAAAGACTCTACTTTTTTCAGATAGTGCACGTAGTTTTTCAAATCACGTTCATACGAGAGAATCGTATTTTTGGCCTTAACAGCTTCAATACTTAAATATCTTAGAAAATTGTTTACTTGTTCTTCCATTATTTTTACTCCCCATTTAAATAAAACAAAAATAGCCGATCCAGCATGGAAGAATGTTTTTGATTGACTGCGTTAGAGACTTTCACAGCAGATCCTTCCGGTTCATCATAGCGATGATAGTTTCGGTATTCATCAGATACCCACATGATACCATAATAGAAAAGAATCGTGCATCCGGTAAATATAATAAACACCTTTAAGGTCTGCATTGCCATTTTCATAAAAGAGAACATCCTTTTTTCCCCCAATTTCTGCCTATTCTAATAAATGGTATGCCAATTTGTACAAGTTTTATACCTTTTGTTAGCTAGAAATTAGCGGAAAGAAGGACAAAAGAAAAAAGCCCTTTCTATCGAAGGACCGTTTGCTTTTTATTTAACATTTTCCTCAACTTTTTTTTCCTGGCACCGATGGCAAATACCGTGGAAAGTCAGGCGATGATCTTTAATTTTAAATTTCCATTTGTTTTCGACGATTGCTTCAACGTCTTCCAATAAATCTTCTTGAATTTCATCAACAGCGCCGCATTCAATGCAGACTAAGTGATGGTGAAAATGCGCTGCGCCCTCTTGACGCAAATCATAACGAGAAACCCCGTCACCAAAATTTATTTTATCGACTATTTTCAGTTCCGTTAATAATTCCAGCGTTCGATAAACAGTTGCTAGGCCTATTTCAGGCGATTTTTCCTTAACGAGGAGGTACACATCTTCCGCACTTAAATGATCCTCTTCATTTTCTAGCAAAACTCTTACGGTTGCTTCGCGCTGAGGTGTAAGCTTGTAGCTTGCTGAGTGCAACTGCTTCTTTATTCTCTCAATTCTAGTTTCCATCGTGAAGTCCCTCCCTCGCCACTGTTAATTTTCATTATAACAGATGATAAAGGAGATTCAAAATAAAATTATTATAAATAAATGATTAGATAAATTATTATATAATTATTATTTTAACATAGAGGAACTGATCATAGTTTTCATCAACCACGGTGATACATAAGCTTCTAGACCCGAAGCCACGGATATAAACACCAGTGCAGCTACTAAGGCTACAACATAACCTTTAAAGAAAGGCAGAATCGGTTGAGCATATTTTTTCATGAATTGCTTCTTTATCATTCTCATTGAGAAAATAACAGAAAAGGCTGACATTAGGATAAAGATCGGAATAATCACCAGGTTTTGTGGCATAATCGAGGCCACTGCAAGACCGAAGCCCTTCCAGCCCATTTGACTGACAAGGAAACCAACCGTAAAGCCTACTACCATTCCTTTTAGAAATAAGAGAATGAGAATAATAGGAAGACCAATAATGGAGATCCCCAGCACCCACATTAAACCAATAAACTTGCTGTTGTGGAGGAAACTTTGCACAAATATATCACTGTTATCAGCAACTTCCCCATTGGAAACCTGCCCGAAAAATTGTGATAAATAATAGAAGAGATTCTCTTTTTGGGTAAAGCTCATACTATTGACGACAATGGCTCCAAAGATGACTCCCATTAAAAACAGGACTACAATAAAAAGAAAAATTGAGGAATACTCGCGGAAATAACTGGCGGCATTGGACTGGTACAAACGTTTTTTCATTTACGCTTCCTCCTATTAAGTCATTCGTTAATACAGTCTATGGCCACTCTAGTCTTTCTATGACTTAATTTAATAGATTTTAAAAACCCGGCAGTTTTTTTGGTCAACTGCCGGGTTTCTAGCTATTATTTATTGGTCTGCAATTTTTCCATATTTTCCACCGCCACCTGCCGCCAGATGGACTTTACCTTCACGGGCCTGCATAATGAATTCAGCAATTTTCTCAGGAACCACTTGCGCTAATGCCTCCTTGGGCACCTCATGTAAAATAGCCATTTCACTTCCAAAGTGATCGACCAGTTTTTCAAGCAGACGCGGACCTAATCCCGGAATAAATTCAAGCGGAACTTGATGAATGTAATGGGGCCGATCAGCCCTTCCCGTTGCTGCCGTTTTCAATTCAAGAATCCGGTCAGCCACACCTTTAATGATTTTCTCACTGCCGCAAAGGTTACACAATTGATCATCATTTGGAACATGATTCAAGCAGTTGGCACATACCGTTTTATGGTATTTCCCTAGTAACGGGTCCAATCCATAATTGGCGATTACTCCCCTGCCATCTTCACCTTGTAAGGCTTTTTGCAATTCCAAAAAAGTCGGTTCCTCCATGGCTATGACCTGATATTCGCGGGCGATTTTCGCAAGAGAATGGGCATCTGAATTTGTCACAAAGGTATACGCATGTAATTCACCTAATTGATCAGCCATTTCCGTATCAGAGCTTAAACCTAGCTCAATTCCATCGATCAGGCTTGGATCGAACACCTCGGTTAAAGAATGATTCACGCCTTTTCCATAGAGACTTTTAAACGGTGTAAACACATGAGCAGGGATAAAAATACCGCCCAATTCTTTTGTTTTCTTTTGCAATTGAAGTCCCGTTATATACACCCGCTGTGAACTCAACTGAATATTTTTCAAATGGCCGGAAAGCCAATTCGAGAACTCTCTCATTTTTGCGATTGTCGGCATATAACAAAGCACATGGATGGGGCCGTTGCATTGTTCATCATAAATTTCTAATTCAGAACCTGGAATGACCGTTAAATCGCCAAAGACCAAACCTCCATTTTGGTGCTCAACTACTTCACCGCTTTGAATAAGACTCTCCATCTCGAGAATCACTTCCGGGGAGTGACTATCAATAATTCCGATCATATTTAACCCTTTTTCATGCCTGGCGTGTTCAATAATGTTCGTAAAGGTCAGCGATTTGGATCCGGTGATTTTAACTGGTTTACCGGTCCATGTCCGGCCAATATGAATATGCAAATCGACATAGTAGCGATTCATCTAAGCTTCAACGCCTCTTGTAATTGTAGGTATTGGACAGCATAAATCGTTTTGGCATCATAAATTTTTTGTTCCTGTACATATTGGAGGGCCTCCTCTAGAGTAATTTCTTCCAAATTTACAAATTCGTCCTCATCAAGCCCAGCTGCATTTTCCTTCTTTTTTAGCCCTTTTGCCAAATAGACATGGACAATCTCATCTGCAAATCCCGGCGATGTATAAAAAGAAGTAAGCAATTCTAAACTTGCACATTCATAGCCTGTCTCCTCTTCTAATTCACGTCTGGCGCAAACAGCCGGTTCTTCGCCCTTTTCCAATTTCCCTGCAGGTATTTCCACAATGGTTCGTTCCAATGGTTTGCGATATTGTTCAACCATTACCATTTTATTCTCATCCGTAACCGCTAAAATGGCCACTGCACCGGGATGTTTAATAATTTCCCGCTTAGATTGCTTTCCGTTTGGAAGCTCCACATCCTCCAAATAAAGACTGACGACCTTTCCTGAAAAAATTTCCTTACTATGAAGTGTTTTTTCCTCTAACTTATTCATATGTATCATCTCCTGTTCTAGCCCGATAAGGTTCCGTCATACATTTTATCATACTTGACTTGGGGGGGATGGGATGAAAGTATATGTACATGACAATGGCGTGATCCTTGTCGGCAAGGGTTGGGAAGTAGTTCAAAAGCTTAAAGAATATAACAAGGAGTTTGCAACCGTCTCTGAATGGCTGCAAAGTGTCCATAAACCCTGATATTTGTAGTCTCCCCCTTTCTTTTATAAAATTGTAAAAAGAAAGGGGGAATTTTTTTGAAACAAAGGAAACTTGGAAATTCAAACTTATTTGTAAGTGAATTGGGACTTGGCTGTATGTCAGTTGGAACAGATGAAATATATGCCCGTCGGATTATTGAAACTGCCCTTGAGGAAGGAATCAATTATTTTGATACTGCCGATTTATATGATATGGGTGAAAATGAAACAATCGTTGGGAAAGCGTTAAAAAATGTCCGTGAACAGGTGATCATCGCGACAAAAGTTGGGAACCGTTGGAAACCGGATCAAAGCGGCTGGACCTGGGATCCATCCAAGACATACATAAAAGAAGCTGTGAAAAATAGCTTGAAACGGCTTGGAACTGATTATATCGATCTGTATCAACTGCATGGTGGCACGATTCTGGATCCAATTGATGAAGTGATTGAGGCTTTTGAGGAATTGAAGACAGAGGGATTTATTCGTTATTATGGAATTTCATCGATTCGTCCAAATGTTATTAGGGAATACATTGCAAAATCAGGATTGGTTTCAGTCATGATGCAGTACAGTATGCTTGACCGCCGCCCGGAGGAAAAGGTACTGCCGCAGCTTCATGAACATGGTATAAGTGTGGTTACCCGTGGTCCGCTTGCTAAAGGGCTTTTAAGTGACAAAATGGTAGAGAAATTGGCTGCCGGAAAAGGATATTTGGATTATTCTTTTGAGGAACTGTCTGAAGTTCTGCCTCATCTAAAAGAAGGGGTTGAAGGTGTGCGTTCTTTTACTGAAGTAGCCCTGCAATATAATTTGGCAAATCCTGTGGTTGCGTCTGTCGTTGCCGGTGCAAGCAGCCCTGAACAGGTTAGAGAGAATGCCAAGGCAATTAAAAGTCAGCCTTTGACGAATGAGGAAGTTTCCCTTATAAAACAAGTAACGAAGGCTAATACCTATCAAGAGCATCGTTAACTTACATTTCCGGGCGACAGTTTTTTCTGCCGCCCCTTTTTTTATTTAGGCTCTTTTAAAATTGTCTGTTGATTTCCGCTCCAATCAACAGAGTGTAAAAATCAACACTGTTCTTTAACTCAGCCTTTATTTAAATTCCTTCCAATTCATGCCGCTTTCATTTAAGAGTTCTTCAAACGATTTATTTTTTTCCTTTAATCTTCGTTCTTCCCGCTTCCTTTGCTCTTCCAGTTCCCGTTTTTTCTCCGCTTCTGCTTGGAGTTGGTCCTGCTGTTCCTTTAATTTTCTAATTACATCAGGATTCATCATATCCTTAAGTGTAACTGCACCATCATCTTTTTTTGGTTTTGATTTTGGTTGATTTTTCTTCTTCATCTTTTACCACTCCCGGTGTTACAAATATATTTTTCATTATAGCATTGGTTGACCCTTTCCATGAAGGGCACTAATTTGTTTTGTCTTTTCTTTGATGGATGAAGGATGATTTTCCTGATTTTCAATTACGTTTTGGCTTTCATGAGGATCATGAAAGACCTTTTCTTAGAATTTCCAATGCAATTTGTCTTTCATAAGCCCGATGAAGGACACTTCTCTGTATCTTCCGTTTCAATTTGGCGTTCATAAGCACCATGAAAGACATTTTGACTGTTTCCTTGATTTATTTTGTCTTTCATCGACTTGATGAAGAACACCTCTAGTTGCGTTTTGGCTTTCATCAGCTTCATGAAAGACACTTTTCTTATTTTTTTAAAACGTTTTGTCCTTTATTGACCTGCTCGACCGCTCTTATTTTTCAAAAAATTACCTTTATTCTTGATTATCTGAATTTACTCCTTTTACAATAAAGGTATGACTGTATTGGGAGGTTTCAGATGTTTACTTTACCTAAAAAAGTGACAATCATTGAAGTGGGGCCGCGTGATGGGCTGCAAAATGAAAAACAATTTGTACCGACTGAGGTCAAGAAACAATTTATCTCCAAGCTTAAGCGTGCAGGAATTAAAGAGATGGAATTGACCTCGTTTGTGTCTCCAAAGTGGGTACTGCAAATGGGAGATGCTGCCGATATTGTGGCTGATTGCCTTGATGATGAGACTAGAAACATAGTGCTCGCCCCTAATCGCAAAGGAATCAACAGGGTTTATTCTACCAATTGCAAAGCTGTGGCCGTTTTTGTCGGAGTCAGCAACAGCTTTAATGTAAAAAACATTAATAAATCGACCCTAGATAGTCTTAATGAATTACGTCCCATCATTCTAGAGCTCAAGGAAAAAAAATACTTTGTCCGCGCCTGCATCTCCACTGCGTTCTATTGTCCTTATGAAGGGAAAATAGATGAGACTGATACCTTAAACCTATGCCGCGAATTTGTCGCTGCGGGCGTTGACGAATTAAGTGTTGCGGACACCATTGGAATGGCTGCACCCACCGAAGCGTATTCTCTGTTTTCAAAACTAAAAGCTGAATTCAATCAAACACTGTTGACGGCACATTTCCATGACACCAGAAAACTTGGTCTTGCCAATATACTGGCATCCCTTCAAGCTGGCATTGATCGATTTGATACTTCTGCCGGAGGACTGGGAGGCTGTCCTTTCGCACCAGGAGCCAGTGGAAATACCGCAACAGAAGATGTAGTCTACATGCTGGAACGAATGGGAGTTGCTACAGGAATTGATCTTAATAAGTTAATGGCAGCTATTGATGCCGTTCGCCCGCATCTTTCCAGACAGATTGAAAGCGGTTTCTTTAACCTTTATCAAACCGGAATTCCGATTCGTGAATAATCCCGCCTCAAAACATCCATCTTATTAGGTGTATAACGTTGAAGGGAGATTAGCTCATGAGTCAAAAACGAGATAAAGGGAACAGCCAAGCAGGGAAAAACTATGCAGAAACAGCCGGTACCGACAAACGGGTAATCGCATCAGAAGAGATTGAAAAGGCCATTCACCCAACAAAGCGTCAAAACTCTGAACAATAACCATTAAAGATAACAAGCCGCTCATTAGGATAAGCGGCTTTTCTTATGGTAAAATAATTTGTAAAACCTTCCAGGAGGTGCCGCATGTGAAAAAGGCATTTCGAACCTTATTTATCCTGTTATTTTTCTGGCTGGCTCTCGCCTTATATTTTACTAACCGAATCATGTATATGAAAAAGAAGGATGAGGATTTTATTTTACAGCGCGAACAGGAAGCTGGCAGATACAACCCTGAAGAATTCTCAGCACTTCCTCAGCGTGATGTGGAAATCTCATCACCTTTTGGCTATAAGATTAAGGCTCTACTTGTAGAACCTCATCAAACCAATCGATATATGATCATTTCACATGGGGTAACGGAGACCAAAATCAATTCCGTCAAATATATGAACCTGTTTCTGGAGCGCGGGTTTAATGCCCTTATTTACGATCATCGGCGACACGGAGAATCGGGTGGGCAAACGACAAGCTTTGGTCATTATGAAAAATTTGATTTAAAAACGATCGTCGATTGGCTAAAAAAGGAGAAAGGGTCGGATCTGCTTCTAGGCATTCACGGGGAATCCATGGGGGCGGCAACCATGCTTCTATACGCCGGTCTTCTTGAGGATGGAGCGGATTTTTACATTGCTGATTGTCCGTTTTCTGACTTTAAGCAGCAGTTAGCCTATTTGATTAAAAAGGATTTTAAGCTACATCCTGGCCTGTTGCTCCCGATTGGTGATGCCATTCTCCGCCTTCGTGACAAGTACTCGATTCGAAATGTTTCACCCATATCCGTGATTGAAAACATTAAACATCCCGTATTATTTATCCACAGCCGTAAAGATGACTTTATTTTGCCTACTATGACCCATGAGCTCTTTGAGCAAAAAAGAGGGCCAAAAATGCTCTATATCGCGGAAAACGGGCGGCATGCCCAATCCTTCAATGAAAACCGTGCCGATTACGAACGGATCGTGGATGAATTTTTACAGACATATATTGATGTGTCTTTGCCTGGTAAGATCTCTTCCACATAGGATGAGAATAGCCGATATGGTGTCTTCTCCCATATCGGCTATTTTATTGTTTGTTTAGGAGGTTGGATGAAATAATAAAGCCTCTTCCTTATTTAATAAATATGGTCTAAAATAGCCTACTGTATCTGACAAAGGGAGAACCTCCGGATGCAGTTGAATATGTAGTTCCTGTTGGATATAATTTCTTCTCTTTATAAACCTATTCCATAATTGCGGATAGTTAGCTTCTATTTCCTTTCGTAATGAATCATCAGCCAGAGCGATTCCAGTCTCTGCACTGGCTCCCCCATAATTTGGAACAGAAGGAATAATATCAATTTGAAATAACATTCCACTTTTTAAAATCGTGCTGGATTGAGAATAAATGGGAGAAGATAACCATTCCTCATCTGATACAAAATGTCCCGGATTTAAATGCCAATTATATTTTTCTTTCGGCAAGACTTGCTCGATTACATTATATAATTGTCCACCTGTCATTCCAATTTTCATATTTTCCAACCATGCCACCACAGCCGAATAGTATGGAATCGCCAATATTTCCAAATAATCTCGAACATCATTCGGAAGTTCATCGGTTTTTGATACGACATACCCCGCCCTGCTTGCTAATCCACCTTTATAACCGGTTGTGATGGAAAATTTATCACCAAGAGTTACTGCTTTTTTTCTTGGGTAAATGACAGCATTCGTAAAGCGGTCACCGGTAGCACAGATTGTCGTGACATTATGCGGTTGTCCAAATTTAGAGAGGAATGATGCCAATTCTGTTTCGGTTTTACCGATTTCAAGATGGTTTAATGCCTCTAATACACAATCTGATGCTAAACTGGAACCAAACTCATAATAGTTAATCTCATCCGCATTATTAATGGTTCTAATTCCGCTGTTTTCACCTATAAAAATTTCACTGCTATTCGTTACTCTAGCGGAATTCTCCCGTGCCAACTTTTGTAATGTATCAACAATGAAATATGGAACATCAAACAATGGTTGATCTTCCTCGTATTTACTTGTGAATACCTTCCATCCAACAACACCTATACATTTCCCATTAAACTGAATAGCATCTCCAATGATGTCTTTGAAACTCTTTTGATTTTCCATCGGCTGATTAGGCAAGGAAAAGTGAGGTACATGAACAACATTTGATTGTAAACGAGAATGTTTGGCTAACTTTAGATTTTCATTACCAAGAAATAGGGTTGACTTCCCACTAGAATCAAGAGCTAATAGAGCTTCTTCAAATCGTGGAACAAAGCCCGTTACATACTCAAAATTGGAGCCGTGTTCTCGATCAGCATATATGAAAACGAGATCAATTCCATTTTTATTCATAGCGTTTAGGAGTTTTTCTTTTCTTTCACGAAATGTTTCATCCGATAAACATACAGGATGATCATTAAAATTTATTTCTGGGTATTTCACTTTGGATAATGAAAATTTTTCTATGCTATATTTCTCTTTTAAATGATTCATCTGCTCATTTCCTCCAACTTAAATAGAAAGGCCCATAAAAAACAGGGATACCCACAATATAGGGTATCCTTTACAAACATGACTTTATTCTATTGTTCATTAACCGTTCAGTATTTTAGTCTGTTTTTTATTTTATGATCAAGCTCATATGCCCATTCAGGATTTGCTGCGGGCTTTTTAACTGAAAGCCATGCATGGAATCGGAGTAGTCGATTTTCATATTTTCATCAAAAAATACCATTTTTGATTTTTCCATATAGATAGGGCCATTATTTGTTTCAATAGCCGTGTCGTCTTCATCTAATTCGGAAATAAACCATAAAGCGAAAACACCATCTACCGCGCATCCGCAGCCTTCGATATCATATTTTAACTTCAAATATCCATCACGGCCAACTGTTTTCTCCTTGATTTTTGCTGTTGCTGCCTCTGTTATGATGATTTCCAATGTTTAAAGCCCCTTTCAGTTTGCATATGATGATTGTATCACAAGATTTTTGTGACGATTTCGATTTTGCTCTCATCATTAATATTTGCATTTTCTTCCATTTGAAGTTAATCTCAAGTTATTACGAACAATTTATTTAAAAGGGGTGTCGAGGATGTCAAAAGTTCAGATTAAAGTAAATGATAATGGATCACTGCGCATTACAGGCGAGGTAGAATTGTTAGATGGCGAGGGTAATGTGTATACTACAAAGCCATCCTTCTCATTGTGCCGCTGTGGTTT
Organism: Neobacillus solisequens; assembly: GCF_051233465.1. Lineage (NCBI taxonomy): Bacteria > Bacillati > Bacillota > Bacilli > Caryophanales > Bacillaceae > Neobacillus > Neobacillus solisequens. The sequence goes on from NZ_JBKFGJ010000012.1 coordinate 21,612, forward strand.
GAGCAACAATAAGCCATTTTGTGACGGCTCACATAAGGGGAAATTTGAGTCACAGGTCCGTGTTCCAAAAGAAGATTAAGTAAAAGGAAAATTAAAGATAGTGGCATGTTTTTATTATGAAAATAGTGGCTAGTCTTTAATGTCGGACATTGTTTAGAAATTAGTACATCACTGATATAAGTGGTGTACTTTTATTTTTTTTGCAGTTACGCAAACACGACGAAACCATTCACCGATGGATACTTTTAGGTACGTTTACCTAGCTGTATAGAAATTAGTAGATAACATTATTGTGGAAGATTAGGTGAATAAACCCTGAAATTTATTACCAACTATTAGTACTTAGTGATAAAATAATAATTGATTCTTATAAAAATTAGTGCAGGGAGGATGTAATGTTGTTGGAAACTCAAAAAATCAAGGAAATTATTAGGCATCGCTATCCATTTCTATTAGTGGACAGAATTGTGGAATTAGAGGAAGGAAAAAGAGCAGTAGGTATAAAAAATGTAACAGCAAATGAGGATTTTTTTAACGGACATTTCCCTAATTACCCTGTTATGCCAGGTGTTTTAATTGTGGAGGCATTAGCTCAAGTAAGTGCAGTCGTAATGTTAACGAAGGAAGGAAACCAAGGACGGTTAGGTCTTTTAGCAGGAATAGATAAATGCCGTTTTAAAAAACAAGTAAGACCAGGTGATCAACTACAACTCGAAGTTGAAATTACTCGATTAAAAGGACATATTGGGAAAGGGAAAGGGATTGCTTCCGTTGATGGAGAATTAGTTTGCGAGACAGAATTGATATTTGCATTTGGTGATTAACTTTTTTAATCATTACGATCTAATAATCGTTACTTTACTTCATAAAGAGTAAAGCATATTTTTATATTAAAATTAGTACCAGTTACTAACACTAACTTATAATTGAACATGGGGTGAAACGTATGTTAGGAACAAGAATAACGGCTATCGGGACATATGTACCAGAAACAAAATTAACAAATTTTGAACTTGAACGAATGGTTGAAACAAATAATGAATGGATTCTTCAAAGAACAGGTATACATGAACGTAGAATTAGTCGTCCTGATGAATTTACTAGTGATTTATGCGTAGCTGCCGTAAAGGATTTAATGAAAAGATATAATAAAAAAGTCGAAGATGTAGATATGATCATCGTAGCAACAAGCACTCCAGACTTTCCATTTCCATCTGTTTCAAGTATCATACAAAATCGTTTAAATATTGCTCAAACGGGTGCCATCGATTTAAGTGCGGCTTGTGCAGGATTTGTTTATGCAATGCATACAGCTCATAGCTTTATTGCTTCTGGACTCCACAAAAAGGTACTTGTTATTGGCGCAGATACCATCTCCAAAATTACGGATTATACTGATAGAAGTACATGTATTTTATTTGGTGATGGGGCTGGCGCAGTATTGATTGAAAGCGACGAACAATCCAACAGTTTTATCGGATTCCATTTGGGAAGTGACGGAAGTGGCGCACAACATGTGTATCGTCCTGGACTATCCAAGAAGGTTAATGGAATTGAGTTGGTTGATACTCAATATCTTGTTCAAAACGGCAGGGAAGTGTTTCGTTGGGTTGTAAGAAATGTTCCTGATAGCGTAAAACAAATTCTAGAAAAAACTCAAACGAATTTAGAGCAAATTGATTGGTTTATCCCTCACAGTGCTAACTTACGGCTAATCGAACCGATTAGTGAAAAAGTAGGATTTCCAATGAAAAAAACTCTTTATAGCTTGGTGAACTTTGGCAATACTTCTGCTGCAACAATTCCTTTAGCACTTGACCTTGGAATCCGTGAGGGAAAAGTTAAAAACGGAGACCATGTTCTTTTGTATGGTTTTGGTTCAGGTTTAGTTCATGCTGGACAATTGCTACATCTAAATTTAGATGAACAAATTAATGCACCAAAACCATTGTAGAGTAAAACATTGTGAAATATTCCACTTAAAATAAACTCGGGATCTCCTCAAGCTCCTTGTAATATCATAGGCTGTTGTGGTGGTAATGGAGGCATTTATTGTACAAAAAAGGATAGATGAATAAAGGTATTTTAGTCCTGTTCATCTATCCTCTCTTTATTCATCAGTGAGCCGTATGTCAGCAATGGTGTCAATGGGAATTCGATGGGTTTCTTGAAACCGGTCCACTACATGCAGCTTATGGGAGATTTCATCCCAGTAATGAATTTTGCCAATGACGATTTCATAGTTTCGCTGTCTGTAATGGGTAATGGTCACGTACTGATCAAATTCGATGGCCTCTGCGAGTATTTCATTCATCAGCTCAAACTGCTGTTCATCCATTTCAATCTTTTCCTCGTACTGATCCTCTTTCACCCAATCTCTGAGTAATTTCACATGCTCAGGAAGCATCATTGATGTCCATTTGATTCTTCCGCGGTCGCGAATCATCGTTTTTTCCTTCTTTCCGTATTGTCTTTCTTTTTACATTTTATGCCCTCCAACCAAAGTAGCCCGGTGTTTGGCGGTTCCTCCGGAGGTGTAAGAAACTGCCCGCAGCAGGGATCCCGAGCCAAAGCGTCTGCGGACAGAATCAACGACATAGCCCAACTCGCGCCGTTTATGGGCTCCCCTATCAAAAAGATTAAGCTGAAGCTCGCAATCATCCACAATATTGGCAAGAGAAATGGAAATTTGCCTGACCGTCTTGCCATTATAGTGCTCGTAAAATAATTCAAGGCATACACGATAGAGATCCATCGTTACATTGGTCGGCTGCAGAATGGTTCTTGAACGGTGAAAACCGCCTCCGAATTCATCCTGACTGTAGCCGACTCCCAGACTGATGGTTCTTCCTGCTTTTCGCCTTGTCCTCGCTCTCCGGGCAACCTCTTCACACATTTCTAAAATGACATGCCTGATCTCCTCTTCATCCTTATAATCCCTTAGGAGAATTTGACTTTTTCCAAAGCTGATCTGCCCTTCAATGATTGGTGCCCCCAAATCAGAAAGGTCCACTCCCCAGGCATGATAATAAAGCTGATTGCCCATAACACCGAACTTTTTTTCCAGCTGTTCTAAATCATAGCGGGCCAGTTGGCCAACCGTGAAAATGCCCATACCGTTTAACGTTTTTTCAACACGACGGCCGATTCCCCACATTTCTCTAAGCGGAGATACCTTCCACAGCTTGGTCTGGACATCTTCATAGGTCCACTCCGCTACTCCATGACGTTTTGCCTCAAGATCGAGGCAAAGCTTTGCTAGCAACATATTGGGCCCAATGCCAACCGCACAAGGCAACTGAAATTCCCGTTCAATATCCTTTTTGATTTTTTCAGCAATTGTCTCGGCGTCTCCCCACAAATGCAGGGCCCCATCCACCTTAATAAAGCTTTCATCAACACTGTACGTGTGTATGGCTTCTTTTGGCACATAACGGTTGAACACACGAGAGATCTCGGTGGAGATACGCAAATACGTTCGCATTTTCGGTTCGGCCAAGATAATTCGCGGGTCTTTGGGAATCTCAAACAGCCGTGATCCTGTTTTGATGCCGAATTCCTTTTTCAGCTTAGGTGAAGCTGCAAGTACGATACTCCCCTCCCTGTCTTTATCCCCGACTACCGCCAAATAGCAATTCAACGGATCAAGTCCCTCCATAACTGCCGAACAGCTGGCGTAAAAGCTCTTCATGTCTACACATAAAATTTTATTTTGCGGTAAGGTGCTGTAATCAACCATGAAATTCCCCCACAACCCCAAAAATACGAACATTAGTTCTTTATATTATATTTATTATCTTAAGCGAATATACGTTCCTATTCAATGGAAATTTTTTGTCGCTTACCGTAATCCTTTTTCTTGGAAATTTTTTATTTGAACAAAATATGACATCCAAGGAATATACCGGTAAAAACTCATGTATTTAATCACTTTGATGCATGAATATACAACAAAAGCTTATAAAAACAACAAAAAAACATAATGATTTTTACATTTGATATGTAATAACCTTAACAAAATAAGTGAGCTTCTTTCCTTACAATAAAAGTATGGCAAGCCATATTTCACATGAGGAGGAAATTAGATGAGTAGTAATGCAGAAAAGGTTCCCGCAAGTGAAGTTCATGCATCAGAGAATACGACAGGAAAGGTAAAAAAAATTGGGCTGCTTCCTTTAGTTGCCCTGGTAATTAGTTCGTCCATCGGAGGCGGAATTTTTGGGATGCCAACAGATTTAGCAGCCGGAGCAGCACCGGGTCCAGCTTTAATTGCATGGACAATTGTTGGCTTTGGGATCCTGATGCTCTCTCTTAGTTTTAATAATTTAATAAAAAAACGACCTGACTTGGACGGCATTTTTAGTTATGCCGAGGAAGGGTTTGGCAAATTCAGCGGCTTTATTAGCGGCTGGGGATACTGGCTCTCAGCATGGCTTGGAAACGTAGCATTTGCCACTATGATCATGAGTGCATTTGCTTACTTCTTTCCAGTCTTTAAAGATGGACAGAATATACCATCGATTATTTTCGCGAGCATTTTAATGTGGGGGTTAACATTCATTGTTAACAGAGGAGTTGAAAGCGCTACCCTGCTTAATACGATTATTACTATATGTAAACTCATTCCACTTTTTGTTTTTATCGTTATCGGAATCTTTGCCTTTAAATTGGATATTTTCACGGCTAATTTCTGGGGGAAACTTTCCACAAATATTGATTCAGGTTCTGTCTTTAATCAGGTAAAAAGCTGCATGATGGTGATGATGTGGGTATTCGTTGGGATTGAAGGAGCTTCCATGCTTTCATCAAGGGCAGAAAAAAAATCAGATGCAGGCAAGGCAACAATCTTAGGTTTATTAGGACTATTACTTATCTATGTCCTAGCTTCCATCATTCCCTACGGAATCATGAGTCAACAAGAAATAGCTTCAGTGAAACAGCCTTCCATTGCTTATATTTTTAAAGATGTTGTCGGACCATGGGGAGCTGCCTTTATTAATATCGGTTTAATCATTTCGTTGATTGGATGCTGGTTATCCTGGACCATGCTTCCAGGAGAAACCACCTTATTGATGTCCAGGAAAGGCTTATTGCCTAAAGCTTTTGGCCGAACTAATACAGCCAATGCTCCAACATTTTCATTAATTGTCACTGCCGCACTTATTCAATTGTTTGTCTTTACATTTTTATTTACAGATAAAGCCTATAATTTTGCTTATTCATTATGTACTGCCGCAATTTTAATTTGCTATGTATTTGTCGCTTTATACCAAGTGAAATTATCCTATCAAAACCGCCAGCAAAAAGGTGAAGTTTTGCAATTAATAATCGGTATTTGTGCGCTCGCCTTCCAGATTTGGGGAATATGGGCTGCCGGTCTCTCTTATACATTGTTATGTTTTACAGCTTATATCCCTGGAATTTTCTTCTTTATGAAAGCCCGGAAAGAACAAGGAGCTAAAGAGCTTTTATCAAAAAAAGAATGGATGGCAGCGACTGTAATAGTAATCGGAGCGATGATTGCCATTTATTTAATCTTAACGGGAAAAGTTCAATTTTAATGCATTCTTAAAAAAATGGCTGTGTTAAAGGACACTGTTGATTTTATACCCTGTTGATTGAAGCGGAAATCAACAGACCAGTTTAATAGAGCCTAAAAAATAAGGAGAGACTGACAGATGGAAATTGCTAATTTTGGAGTCGAAGAATGGTTAAATGTTTGGGAAAATGATGCTGTTTATGATATAGCCGGAAGCTCCATTGCCTCTTTTACACTAGAAGAATTAATTAGCATTGATGGGACAAACCCCAAAGAATTCTTTGATAAAATTTTTGATGTAAAAATGAATTATGGCTGGATTGAAGGATCTCCTGAATTCAAACAACAGGTAAGCAAGCTATACAAAAATGTCCCTCCCGAATGTATTTTGCAGACGAATGGAGCAACTGGAGCGAATCTTTTAGCTCTTTATTCCCTTATTGAGCCAAATGATCATGTGATAGCGATGCACCCGAGTTATCAGCAATTATTCGATATCCCTCGTTCCCTGGGAGCGGAAGTTTCTTTATGGGAAATATACGAAGAAAATGATTGGATGCCGGATTTAGAAGAATTAAAATCAATGATTCGTCCCAATACGAAAATGATTTGTTTGAACAATGCTAACAATCCAACGGGAACCGTCTTGGATGATCAACTCTTAAAAGAAATTGTAGCGATTGCGTCAGAAGTCGGTGCCTATATTTTAGTAGATGAAGTCTATAAACCACTAGATCCGAATCAGCAGGTTTCCTCCATTGTAGATTTATACGATAAAGGGATTGCCACTAATAGTTTATCCAAAACCTACTCTGTACCTGGTGTAAGGGTTGGCTGGACTGCAAGTAACCAAGAGGTGGCTGATATTTTTAGAAAATATCGGGATTATACCATGATTTGTTCTGGTGTGCTTGATGATGTCATTGCAGTACATACACTGAAAAACAAAGAAGCAGTATTAAACCGAAACAGAGAAATTGTATTCACCAACCTGGAAATTTTAAAGGAATGGGCCAAACATGAACCAAGGGTCTCTTTAGTATTTCCAAAGGCTGTTTCAACATCCTTTATTCATTTGGATATCCCCATAGATGTAGAGGATTTTTGCATAGATTTATTAAAAACAAAAGGGGTTTTATTAGTGCCGGGCAATCGGTTTGATGTTCCGGAACATGCCCGATTAGGGTATTGTACAAAAACTGAAACGTTAAAAAAAGGGCTGGCTGAGTTATCGTCTTATTTGCGAAAATTTGATTAAGCTATTCATCAAAAGGAGTATTGGAACCATTCCAGTACTCCTTTTTAACTATTTATTAAGTTTATGAAAAAAAACGTATAATGGTCTTGAGGTGATCCTGAAGATGGAGAAAAAACTGGTCGAAAAAATGATTAAAAATTGCTTGAAACAATATTATGAAATGGAATCAATGCCGCTTGGTGCTAAGGATTTGGAAAAATTAACTGACCAAATTCTCCAAACAATACAAGAAGAGCCTGCAACAGATTTATTCGGGGTTATCAACGATGTGGTCTATGAGTATCTAACAGGATCATAAAAAAGCCCCTGATCACAGAGGCATTGGATTATTTTTGACTAAGCATTTTTTTGCCAATTCGCTCGAACAATCGTGGAAAAAGCACGTAGATAGCGCTCCCCATATTCATCCAGCGAGGCAGATTAATTTCACGGGTTTTGGTCAGCATGCTGTCAACGACTTTTCCGGCAACGAATTCGGGCTGAAGCATGAATTTTTGAACATTTTTTACATAAGTGCCCCCTTCGTCTGCGATATTGAAAAAATTGGTCGCAATCGGTCCCGGATTAACGGATGTCACCTGAACATTATAATCATCCAGCTCCATTCTTAGTGCATTGGTGTAGCCAAGAACAGCATGCTTTGTTGCTGAATAGACGCTGGATTTCGGGGTAGCAATTTTTCCTGCCTGTGAAGCAATATTGATAATATGGCCATAGCGACGTTCACGCATGCCTGGCAAAACTTTGGACGTGCAGGCAATTAATCCGACCACATTTACCTCAAACATCCCCTTCACTTCATCAATACCCGCCTCGTGGGCTTCACGGAAAATCCCGAACCCGGCATTATTAACTAAAATATCAACATGACCCATCTCCGCAAAAATTTGATCAAAAACGACTTCCACTTGATCCGTATTTGCCACATCCAGTTGAAACACTTGCACATTTACCTGATACTTTTGTGTCAAATTTGTTTGTAGCTGTTTTAATTTATCGATGCTTCGTGCAAGCAAAACAAGATTGGCCCCACTTGCTGCACAAAGTTTGGCAATCTCCGCTCCAATTCCTCCGGAAGCACCAGTTATGACTATATTTTTACCTGCTAATCGTTCCCTAACCATGACAACACCTCATCTGAATATAGCCCTTCGGATTATCGACGGCCTCTTATCTTTATATTAATAATTTCCCTGATTGATTTGGAATAGTCAAGCCGGGGCTTTCCCCATATATTATCGAATAAATATCTAAAAATTTAGTAAATTAACTCTTGACAGACAAGCTCAGTATCCTTCATAATCACTATTAAAATTTGATTCGATTATGTCATGACTAAGGCCAGTAAATGAGAAACGGTGAAAGAGAGTGAAGTTCAGAGGCTGAGAGACTTCACCACCCCCTACTCATCGAAACCTACCTTACGAGCATTTAGGCAAACCTAACGTATTCCGGCGTTAACGGATTCGAGTGATTTCAGCCACCATTAACAGGTACCGGAATCAATGAAGGTGGTACCACGGAAGCAAGACCTTTCGTCCTTTGAGGATGAAGGGTCTTTTTGTTTTTTCAGTAAAAAGGAGGAGTTTTTTCATGAACAAAATGGCAATTGTCGGTGCAGGGTCGATGGCAGAAGCATTCATTTCAGGAATTCTCGAAAATGGATTAATGGATAAAAAGAATATTTGGGTGACAAACAATTCTAATCAAGAACGGTTAACAAAGCTTGGGGAGCTTTACGGAATCCAAAACACCTATGATTTATCCAAACTTTTTGAAGGAGCAAACATTGTCATGCTGGCAATGAAACCAAAGGATGCCGCTTCAGCCATTGCCTATATCCGGGAGTACTTATCTAAAGACATGCTGATTATTTCAGTGCTTGCCGGTGTCTCGATGAATACCATTGAAGCATTGGCTGACAAACCTCTGTCGATTGCCAGAGCTATGCCAAATACATCCGCTGCAGTAGGAAAATCGGCGACAGCCATCGCTGTTAATGAACGTGTTTCCGAGCAACAGCTGGAAACAACCCAGAAATTGTTTGAAACGGTGGGAATGGCGGCCTTTGTTGACGAAAACCAGCTTGACGCAGTAACCGGATTATCCGGCAGCGGTCCCGCCTATATTTATTACCTCATTGAAGCAATGGAGAAAAGTGCGGTTGAAATTGGCTTGGAACCACAAATGGGTAAGGAGTTAATTGTTCAAACGCTAATTGGAGCCGCGGAAATGGTGAAAAACTCCCACAAATCACCGGAGCAATTACGCCGTGAAGTGACAAGCCCAGGAGGCACAACAGAAGCAGGCGTAAACGTCCTAGAAGATCATGGCGTCCAACAAGCCTTCATCTCTTGTATTAAAGCAGCTGCCACTCAATCGAGAAAAATGGGCGATGCCTTATGTGCCCATTTAAAAGTCGGAAAGTCATCATAAATTGAATATTAACGATAGGGCCGTTACACTAATAGTAAAAAAGGACATAGAAAAATGATAAATATCCTTACTATTTTGTTTGCAATTGGCATTTTGGTTTGGATTGGTTTCCTGATCGATGCTTTTATTGGGTTTCAAAGCTTGGACGCCTTAGAGAACGAAGCAGCCCTTGTAGACGGTCCATTGCTTTCCGTCATTATTGCGGCCCGAAATGAAGAAAGTCAGATAAGACAAAGTATCATAAGTCAATTGACTCAAACCTATAAAAATATTGAATGGATCCTTGTGAATGATCGTTCTACTGACAAAACGGGGCCTTTAATGGAACAATTAGCAAAAGAAGATAACCGATTAAAAGTCGTTCATATTAAGGAGCTGCCACAGGGCTGGCTAGGGAAAAATCATGCATTATATACCGGCACATTATCCACTTCTGGAAAATGGCTATTATTTACCGATGCCGATATCATCTATAAACCGGAAGCATTTGCGAAAGCACTGCATTATGCTGAAAAACATCGTCTTGACCATGTAACAGCAGCTCCTAATCTAAATGCGCATAAATTTTGGTTAAAAACCTTTGTTGCTTTTTTCCTGTTCGGGTTTTCCTATTTTAAGCGGCCTTGGTTAGCCAATAACCCAAAATCAAAAATCGGTACGGGAATCGGTGCGTTTAACCTTGTCTCTAAAGCAACGTATGAAGCGTTTGGAACCCATGAAAGAATCAAAATGAGACCCGATGATGATTTGCAATTAGGGATGAAACTGAAACAAGAAGGCTTCAATCAACGGATTGTTACGGCACTTCATTTAATAGAGGTAGAATGGTATGGGAGTTTAAAAGAAGCACTGGTAGGTCTTGAAAAAAACACGTTTGCGGGGCTGCATTATCGATTCAGCATGGTCCTGTTTGCCATTTTAGGAGTCTTTGTTACGCATGTCCTCCCTTTCGTAGCCATTTTTTCAACCAATAAAATCCTGGCCCTCCTCAGCCTGGGAAACATCATCGGAAGCGGTATTCTTTATGTAATGATTATAAAAAAGATGACAATGTTCTCTCCAGCTCTGTTTTTTGTTTTTCCTATTACAGCTTTATTATTTATTTACTCCATCATTCGCGCCAGTTTCCTAACCTTTAAACGAGGTGGCATTGTTTGGCGAGGTACGACTTATACTTTAAGAGAGCTAAGAGATCAAAAGCATCGAGGCGAATCATAACATTAATCTCCCGACATTTGCTATACTAAAAATTAGTAATTCTAAAAAAGCTGGAGGGATAGTAATATGACCGCGAAATTATTTTCTCCCTTTACGATTAAAGATGTAACGTTCAAAAATCGAATTGTCATGGCGCCGATGTGCATGTATTCGAGCCACAATCAAGACGGACAAATTCAAAACTGGCATCGCACTCACTATACAAGCAGGGCCGTCGGCCAGGTAGGCCTCATTATTGTTGAAGCTACGGCTGTAACCCCGCAGGGCAGAATCTCCCCTCAAGACTTGGGAATATGGAGTGACGACCATATTGCCGGCTTACAGGAGCTTGTCAGTTTAGTAAAAGAACACGGTGCCAAAATGGGTATTCAGCTTGCCCATGCTGGTAGGAAAGCTGTTTTAGAAGGGGAAATTTATGCACCTTCCTCGATTGCTTTTAATGAAAAAATGAAAACGCCAAAAGAAATGTCTAAAGCCGAGATTGCAGAAACGGTGTCAGCCTTTAAAAGTGGCGCCGAACGGGCCGCTAAAGCAGGCTTCGATGTCATTGAACTGCATGGGGCTCATGGATATCTGATTAATGAATTCCTTTCTCCGCTTACCAATAAACGAACTGATGAATACGGCGGTTCACCGGAAAACCGCTATCGAATCCTGCGAGAGATCATTGACGCTGTGAAAACCGTTTGGAACGGGCCGCTTTTTGTCCGAGTGTCAGCTAATGATTATCATGAAGAAGGACTAACAGCAAAAGATTACATACCTTACGTGCAGTGGATGAAGGAGCAGGGCGTAGATTTAATTGATGTCAGCTCCGGCGCAGTTGTTCCTGCTCATATTCATGCTTATCCGGGCTACCAGGTGAAGTTTTCGGAAACCATTAGAGAAGGTGCTGGGATTGCTACTGGCGCGGTAGGACTGATCACCTCTCCGATCCAGGCTGAAGAGATATTGCAAAACGACAGGGCGGACCTGATCCTGATTGCCCGCGAATTACTGCGTGACCCATACTGGCCACGGAGGGCAGCTAAGGAGCTCGGCGTTAAAATTGAATCTCCGAAGCAATATGAGCGAGGATGGAATATTTGATAAGGAAGCACTTTCCGGGAGACTGGGAAGTGTTTTTTTGTGAGTGGTTTCATAGCGACCATTACTAATGTTTTCTTGATGCTGAGGACTTTATGGAGCCCTCATAACGACCGTGACTATTGTTTTTCTGATGCTGCGGGCTTTATGACACCTTCTTAACGACCGTGGCTATTGTTTTCCTGATGCTGCGGGCTTTATGACGCCTTCTTAACGACCGTGGCTATTGTTTTCCTGATGCTGCGGGCTTTATGA
>NZ_JBKFGJ010000013.1:0-136838 GCF_051233465.1 Neobacillus solisequens
TCGTGGCTATTGTTTTCCTGATGCTGCGGGCTTTATGACACCTTCTTAACGACCGTGGCTATTGTTTTCCTGATGCTGCGGGCTTTATGACACCTTCTTAACGACCGTGGCTATTGTTTTTCTGATACTGCGGGCTTTATGACGCATTCATAACGACCGTGGCCCAGTTTTTTTGATGCCCAGGTCGTTATAGAACTCTCATCGACTACTTGTAATCTAAAATCCCCCCAAATATCAAGCACCTATCTCCCCTCTTGGCGACCCTTTTTCAAAAACACATGCTATTCAGGTGCCAACCCCATAAAAAAATACCGTTATTTCAACGGTATATGTATTTCCTTAAAATCCTCCGCAATATCCGTATTAGGAAAAACGCTCCTAGCTTCCTCAACAAGCTCTTTAGAAGCATTTCGATCGTAGCGGGAGCTTATATGGGTTAGGCAAAGCTGTTTGCAGCCGGCTTCCTTTGCCACTTTGGCTGCCTGCTCTGTTGTGGAATGGAAATAGTTGAAGGCTAATGAGTCTTCTCCCTTTGAAAAGGTCGCTTCATGAATCAGAAGATCGGCATCTTTAGCCAGCAAAATGGAATTTTCATGGAATCTTGTGTCTCCCAATATCGTGACCACCCGACCCTTCTGGGCAGGGCCTACAAATTCACTTGGGTCAAGCACCCGTCCATCTTCCAACGTCACCGTTTCACCGTTTTTGATTTTTCGAAAAATGGGTCCTGGCTGAACTCCAGCTTCTTTCAGCTTTTCCGCGAGAAGTGTGCCCGGCAGGTCTTTTTCAACAATACGATATCCGTATGATGGGATGCCATGATCCAGCAGGCGTGTTTCCACGGTGAATTGGTCATCTTCAAAAATAATGCCTTCTTCTATTTCTATGACTGTTAATGGATATTTTAAATATGTCTGGCTGATTGTTAGACTCGTATGTAAATAATCGGCTATTCCTTTAGGCCCATAAACAGTAACCTCTGACTCCCCACCTTGAAACGAGCGGCTTGATAACAATCCGGGTAATCCGTATATATGATCACCATGTAAATGGGTGACAAAGATTTTTTCAATTCTCCGCGGTTTCAGGGTAGTATGTAAAATTTGATGTTGTGTTGCTTCTCCAGCATCGAACAACCAAACAGATCCCCGTTCCTCCAGTAATTTAAGTGCGATAGACGTGACATTTCGGAGCTTTGCGGGCATCCCTGCCCCCGTCCCTAAGAAAAATACATCCAAAAAAAAACCCCCGTTCTAACTGCTATTATTGATACTATAGCACACCATTATAAAAACAGAAAAATATCAATACATGTATTACTTGCGATAAGTGAAATCTAAACTATATAATTACATAGGCTATTTCGCTAGAAAAGAGGTATCAGACGTGGCACAAAATATGACAACATTACTGATGATTTTTGGAGCAACCGGGGATTTAGCAAAGCGAAAGCTGTTTCCTTCCATTTACCGTTTGTATGAACGCGGGCGCCTGGAAAAATTTGCTGTAGTTGGTGTGGCGCGCCGATCGATTACGAATGATGAATTTCAGCAATCGATTAAAGATTCGGTTGAATCCGCTCTAGGTAAAAAAGAGAATCTGGATGAATTTGTCTCTCATTTCTACTATCAATCTCATGATGCATCAGATTCCGATTCTTACGTTGCCTTAAAAGATTTTGCTAATCAAATTGATGAACAATATCAACTTGAAGGCAATCGTATTTTTTATTTGGCAATGGCCCCAGAATTTTTCGGCCCCATTGCTTTACATTTAAAATCAGACGGTTTAACAGATGTCAAAGGGTATAAACGTTTGATTATCGAAAAACCGTTTGGGCATAACCTAGCCTCTGCTAAGGAGTTAAATAACCAAATCAGAACCGCTTTTTCTGAAGAAGAAATATATCGGATTGACCATTACTTAGGAAAAGAAATGGTCCGCAATATCGAGGTTATTCGTTTTGCCAATGCCATTTTTGAACCGTTGTGGAATAACCGTTACATATCCAATATCCAAATTACTTCCAGCGAAGTTTTAGGAGTGGAAGAACGTGGACGTTATTACGAAAATAGCGGTGCCCTTAGGGACATGGTTCAAAATCACATGCTGCAGATGGTAGCTTTGCTTGCGATGGAGCCGCCCATTAAGTTGACTACAGATGAAATTCGTTCCGAAAAAGTCAGAGTATTTAGAGCGCTCCGTATGATTGAAGGAGACAAGGTAAACGAGTACTTTGTACGCGGGCAATATGCTGAGGGAACGATTAATAATGAACTGGTTCCAAAGTATCGTGATGAGCCAATGGTGGCTCCGGACTCCAATACAGAGACCTTTGTAGCCGCCAAAGTGAAGATTGATAATTTCCGCTGGGCTGGTGTGCCTTTCTATATCCGTACCGGAAAAAGAATGGCTGAAAAAACTACAAAAATTGTTGTACAGTTTAAAGATATTCCAATGAATTTATATTATCAGACTGATAAAATGTTGAATCCAAACCTGCTTGTGATTCATATTCAGCCTGACGAAGGCATTACCCTGCATCTGAACGCTAAAAAAGCTGGCGGTCATTTGGATGCTCAAGAAGTAAAATTAAGCTTTGCCAACACTGGCAGTGACGCTATGAACACTCCTGAGGGCTACGAAAAGCTGCTGTTTGACTGTATGCGCGGTGACGCCACTAACTTTACCCATTGGGATGAGGTTGCCTATTCATGGGCATTTGTTGATAAGATTTCGGCAGTATGGCAAAACACTGATACGAATTTCCCAAATTATCCATCCGGATCAATGGGTCCAAAAGAAGCTGATGAACTCCTGGAAAAAGACGGCTTCTTCTGGTGGCCGGTTACGGATCTCGATGTTGAAGTTTGCAAATAAAGAAACCTTTTCGATTGGCAAACCTTATGAGAAAAAAGAGGCGTAACTTCCCTTATGCCTGATTAGCAAATAAAAGCTCCGGATTCCCTCTAGAATCTGGAGCTTTTTATACTTCTTCCTCGTTCTTTTTCGCACGTGAGCGAAGAAAATCCTTATTAAAACTAGTTGCTGTTCCAATTTTGTGATTGGGATCCACTTGATGGGCCCCTGCTGCTTCAATAATATTTTTTCCATACTTATCACGTAGACTGGATAATGTTTTTAACAATGGTTCCTTTTTGGCATCCTGTTCATAAGAAAACAAATCTAATTGTTTAACAGCATGATCATGTTCAATCAAATCATTCCCAGTAATCCCTAGCAATCGAACAGGATCACCGCTCCAATGCTTTAAAAACAACTGCTTAGCAAATGCGGCAATTTCCTCTTTTTGACCGATGGGATTAAGTAATTTTTTGCTTCGGGTAATCGTTTTTCTGTCCTTATAGCGAATGGTAATGCAAATGGTACTAGCAAGGACATTTTTTCGTTTAAATCTGATAGAAACGGTTTCTGCCAATGATTCCAGTACATGAAAAAGTTCTTGCTGGTTGCTGACATCCCTAGGAAGGGTAGTCGAATTGCCAATACTTTTAAATTCCTCAATGGATTCGGGGTCGACCATGCGTTGATCGATGCCGTTAGCCCTCTCTTTCAAGCGGATCCCATTAATCCCAAGCAGCGATTTAAGCTGGATTTCATTTGCCTTTGCTAAATCACCAATCGTTTCAATGCCAATCGTCTTAAGCTTTTCTGCGGTCTTTTTCCCTACCCCATGCATTTCATTAGTATTCAGAGGCCACAGAATTGTGGGAATATCCCGTTTTCGCAAAATAGTGATCCCCAGCGGTTTCTTCATATCAGAAGCTGTTTTTGCAAGAAATTTATTCGGAGCAATTCCAATGCTGCACGGTAAATCCAATTGCTCCAAAATTCGTTTTTGAATACTTTTGGCAATTTCAATCGGACTGCCGAACTCATAGCTTTCTGATATGTCCATATACCCTTCATCAATCGAGACCGGTTCAACCAACTCAGTATATGTCCTGAGAATCTCAAACATCCCCATCGAAGCGGCCCGGTACCGATCAAAATTCGGTGATTTTACTATTAACTGTGGACAGAGCTTTTTCGCTTCCCACAAAGGCATTGTGGTTTTTACACCAAATTTTCTCGCCTCGTAGCTGCAAGTAACAATAATTCCCCTTCGTTCTTCTACATTTCCGGCAATCGCCAGCGGTTTCCCCTTTAGCGATGGGTCATAGGCCATCTCTACTGATGCATAGAAGCTATTCATATCAACATGTAAAATGACTCGTCCTTTTTTTGGATACATTTCTTTCATGACAATCATCCTAATTGAACATTTATAGTTTCAGTATAACAAATGAAGCCAAATCTAAAAAAATAGGAATTAGAAATATAAGGATGAAGCAAACTAGGATAAAAACGGCAGGTGGATTTTATGATAAAACTTTTATCACCTATCCTGATTGCTATTTTATTTTCACCTATTTGGCCTTTAGGACCAAACCCTTTGCCCGGTGACCCCTTCGTGATTGTCAACAAAAACAACAATGAACTCGCCTTTGTTAACGAGAACAGGGTCCAAACCGTCGTTAGCGTAGGAACCGGTAAAACAAAAGAATTGACTCCAGAAGGGCTATATACGATTACAGTCAAAGCCAAAGACCCTTACTATCGGAGGGGAAATATTCTTGGCGGAGATCCGAAGAATCCCTTGGGCTCACGTTGGATCGGGTTTGATGCAGAGGGTACCGATGGCAGAACCTACGGAATCCACGGGACTAACCAGCCGGCGTCTATTGGAAAATACGTCTCGCAAGGTTGTATCCGCACCCAGAATGAAGTAATCAGCTCATTATTTCCGTTAATCCCGTTAGGAACCAAAATATTGATTACTACCTCAAAAAAGTCATTTGAAGCTTTGGCCCGGGAACAAGGAGCTATAAAATAAGCAAAGGGAATGTTCAGTATCAGTGAACATTCCCTTTTAATATATTTAGCGGATAAATTGACCGATTCCAATCAGGAGGGTTGAAGCCAGCATGGCACCTAACATTAAATAAACAACGATTTTTCTTCCTTTTTTACTAGACAAAGTCTATTCCTCCCTTTCGAGTTACTAATCTTAATGTTTATTGTACATGGAAAAGCCTTTTTAAACAACTTGAACAACTAAGCAATTTAGGAAGGATTTATGAACTTTATACCGAATAAATTAATTGTCGGATTTATTCTAATTTTGAAATAGAGGGGTATTTATGATTAAAAAGGTGGACCATATCGGGATTGCGGTGAAATCAATTGAGGCAGCACTTCCTTTTTATACAGAGGTGCTTAAGTTGCCGCTTATAGGAATTGAAAGCGTTGACAATCAGAAAGTGAGAGTGGCCTTTATCAAAGCAGGGGAAACAAAGCTTGAACTGCTCGAGCCGACTTCTGAAGAAAGTACAATTGCCAAATTCATTGAAAAACGTGGTGAAGGAATTCACCATGTTGCCCTTGGTGTCGAATCAATTGAGGAACGGATTAAGGAAATGAAAGAAAATGGCATTACCATGATTGATGACCATGCTAGAACCGGTGCCGGCGGAGCTGAAATTGCCTTTATGCACCCGAAATCCGCTTCGGGTGTACTTTACGAACTTTGTGAAAAGAAAGCCAGATAGTACTAACAAGGGAGAATACGATTAATGCCAAAAAGGGGATGAGTCAAATGCTTGACATTTATGAAAAAATTAACGATTTATACGATAAACGCAGAGAAGTGGAGCTTGGCGGCGGAGATGAACGGATTGATAAGCAACACGCAAAGGGAAAGCTGACGGCAAGAGAACGGATCGAGTTACTGGTAGATAAAGGGTCATTTATTGAACTAAGTCCGTTTATTGAACACCGTACTAATGACTTTGGTCTTGATGAGCTAAAGGGTCCCGGAGATGGTGTTGTAACCGGGTTTGGTAAAGTGAACGGCCGACCAATTTATTTATTTTCTCAAGACTTTACCGTTTTTGGGGGAGCCCTTGGCGAAATGCATGCGAAAAAAATCGCAAATGTCATGGATTTAGCAGCGAAAAATGGTACACCATTTGTCGGCCTTAATGACTCTGGCGGCGCCCGCATTCAGGAAGGAGTCGTCTCTCTGGATGGCTATGGCCATATCTTTTATCGAAATGCGATTTATTCTGGGGTGATTCCGCAAATATCCGTGATCATGGGGCCTTGTGCAGGTGGAGCCGTTTATTCGCCGGCCATCACCGATTTTGTCTTTATGGTCGAAAATACAAGCCAAATGTTTATCACCGGCCCTAAAGTCATTGAAACGGTAACCGGTGAGAAGATTTCCGCAGAGGACCTTGGAGGAGCAAACGTCCATAACACGATTAGCGGCAATGCCCATTTTCGTGCTTCCAGTGAGGAAGAGGTGTTAAAAAATGTTCGCAGACTCTTAAGTTATCTGCCGCAAAATAATGAAGAGAAACCGCCGAAATGGGACTATGAAGATGATTTTGATTATCGTCCGGACCTGACAGATGTTGTCCCGTTTGATGCGGTTCGCCCTTATGACGTTCGAAAAGTTATTGAACAGGTTGTGGATGAACATTCTTTTATGGAAATTCATCAGGACTTTGCTAAAAATATTGTAGTCGGATTTTCCAGAATCAAAGGGGAAACAGTAGGCCTTGTCTGCAACCAACCAAAGGCCATGGCAGGAGGATTGGATATCGATTCTTCTGATAAAGCAGCCCGCTTTATTCGAACTTGTGATTCTTTTAATATTCCAATCATCACATTTGAAGATGTTACCGGCTTCTTCCCTGGGGTTAAACAAGAACACGGAGGAATTATCCGCCACGGCGCAAAAATTCTCTACGCTTATTCAGAAGCAACAGTACCAAAGCTGACGGTCATACTAAGGAAAGCATATGGAGGCGCTTATGTGGCCCTTAACAGTAAAGCCATTGGCGCCGACCTGGTATTCGCCTGGCCAAATGCTGAGATTGCTGTAATGGGACCACAGGGAGCTGCCAATATTATTTTTGCCAAAGAAATTCAAAACAGTGAAAACCCAGAGGCAGTCAGACAGCAAAAGATTGATGAATACCGTGAGAAATTTGCGAATCCGTATGTGGCTGCCAGCAGAGGAATGGTCGATGATGTTATTGACCCACGGGAAACAAGGATCAAGCTCATTCAGGCTTTAGACATGCTGCAGACTAAAAAAGAATCCAGACCATATAAAAAGCATGGTAATATACCACTATAACGATTCGGAGGCTGTGAATATCACAGCCTTGAAATTTGATGACCTGAATCTGAAAAGGTATACTAAAATAGTGAGTACATATTATTGGAGGTTCGACAGGATGGTAAATCAAGAACGTCTGTTAAACGAATTTTTAGAGCTTGTTCAAATTGATTCTGAGACCAAATTTGAAACGGAAATTGCCAAAGTACTAAAGCAAAAATTCTCTGAATTAGGACTCGAGGTTTATGAAGATGATACGACTTCAGTAACTGGTCATGGTGCAGGGAATTTGGTTTGTACCCTTCCCGCTACCAAAGAAGGCATAGATCCAATTTATTTTACATGTCATATGGATACAGTTGTACCTGCAAAAGGTGTAAAACCTTCCATTAAAGATGGTTATGTTGTGACTGATGGAACCACGATTTTGGGTGCCGATGATAAAACGGGAATCTCTGTCATGCTTGAAACCATTCGAGTGTTAAAAGAGCAAAACATTCAGCACGGAATGATTCAATTTGTAATTACGGTTGGCGAAGAATCCGGCCTAGTCGGTGCAAAAGCCCTTGACCCTTCCTTAATGAGGGCTAAATACGGCTATGCGCTTGATAGTGACGGATTAGTCGGAAATGTTGTAGTGGCAGCTCCTACGCAAGCAAAGGTGAAAGCCGTGATTTATGGAAAAACGGCACATGCCGGTGTCGCACCTGAAAAAGGAGTTTCTGCGATTACAATTGCGGCAAAAGCGATTTCGAAAATGCCATTAGGCAGAATTGACCATGAAACTACTGCTAATATAGGCAGATTTGCTGGCGGTCAAGCTACGAATATCGTTTGTGACCGTGTTGATATTTTAGCAGAGGCTCGCTCGCTGATTCCTGAAAAAATGCAGGCACAAGTTAGCAAAATGAAGGAAGCTTTCGAAACAATGGCATCTAATATGGGTGGTAAGGCAGAAGTAGAAGTGGAAGTTATGTACCCTGGATTTAAATTCGGCGAAGGCGATCAAGTGGTGGAAATCGCCCGCAAAGCAGCAGCCAAAATTGGCCGAAGCTGTGAATTGCAGCATAGCGGCGGTGGCAGTGACGCCAACGTAATCGCTGGTTTCGGTATCCCAACCGTTAACTTGGCTGTAGGTTACGAGGAGATCCATACAACCAATGAGCGAATGCCTATTGAGGAATTATACAAGCTTGCTGAAATGACATTGGCGATTATTGATGAAGTAACGAATCAATAAAATATGTTTTTTATGGAGAGTCCCGGTGGCTCTCCTTTTTTATAAATAATTGTTTGTAGTTGTTGGGAATGAGGGTTTATCAGGCCTTATTTGCTTTTGCTGCTTTTAAAAAACAAAAAAAGATGATCAATTCGACCATCTCTACAACATTTTTTCCAAAAATCCCTTGGCTCTTTGGCTTTTAGGGTTGGTGAAGAACTCTTGCGGTGCGCTGTCTTCCACTAATACGCCACCATCCAGGAACAATACACGGTCTGCTACTTCTCTGGCGAAGCCCATTTCGTGGGTCACTATTGCCATTGTCATACCGGTATGGGCAAGAGATTTCATTACTTCTAATACTTCCTTTACCATTTCCGGGTCGAGCGCGGATGTTGGTTCATCGAAGAGCATCACTTCAGGCTGCATCGCTAATGCTCTGGCAATGGCCACGCGCTGTTTCTGCCCGCCTGATAATCGTGTTGGATATTCATTGGCTTTTTCGGAAAGACCTACTTTTTCCAACAGCTCCATCGCAATTTTTTCAGCTTCTGCCTTCGCTAAACCCTTTACCTTCATCGGTGCGTAAGTCAAGTTCTTCAATACCGTTTTATGAGGAAATAAGTGAAAGTGCTGAAACACCATACCAACATTTTGGCGGACGTTCATAATATTGGTTTTCTTATTGGTAACCTCTTGATCGCCAATCCATACGTTTCCGCTTGTTGGCATTTCAAGCAAGTTCATACAGCGAAGAAAGGTCGATTTGCCGGAGCCCGAAGGACCAATAATCGCCACCACTTCACCCGTTTGGATGGTAGTGGATATCCCTTTTAATACATCTAGGTTGCCATATGATTTATGCAAATTATCAATCTTAATCACTGCGTCTCATTCTCCTTTCAACCGCTTTTCCTAAGAAGGTTAAGGTAACAACCATGACATAGTAAATAAGTCCGGCGATCAATAATGGTTCGAAATAGGAATAATATTCAGCCCCCACCTGATAAGAACGGCGCATAATATCCATGACACCAATGGTCGTAACAATTGCAGATTCCTTTGTTAAGGTAATAAATTCGTTCATTAGAGCTGGAAGGATGTTTTTAAGTGCTTGAGGCAAGATAATATCCCACATCATTTTTCCATAAGGGACTCCAAGAGCCATTGCGGCTTCCTGCTGTCCTTTATCCACCGCAAGAATCCCGGCCCTGATGATTTCAGAAATGTAGGCACCCGAATTTAGCGCAAAAGATAACACTGCAGCGGTATATGGCTCAATTTGATAGCCGAAAATCTGCGGTGAACCAAAATAAATCAACATCAATTGCAGAACCAACGGGGTTCCGCGGAATACAGATGTATAAAGATCGGCAAACCAACCGAGAAATTTGAAACGGCTAATTTTAAATAAAGATAATATGATTCCAAAAATAAACCCCATAACTCCTGCCAAAATAACAATCTTTAATGTTACTAATATTCCTTTTAAAATATATGGCATGGAGGGCATGAACTGTGAAAAGTCGAGATTCATCTGCTTACCACCCTTTAGTTAAAAAATGAGAGACGCTGGAATCAACAGCTTCCAAACGTCTCTTTAAGTAATGAAGAATTAACTTTCTCCACCAAACCACTTCACTACTAGTTTTTGTAATTCTCCATTTTCCTTCATTTTCTTTAATTCTTTATTGAACTTCTCAGTTAAATCGCTGTTTTTCGGGAAAGCGATCGCTGAACCAGCTTCTTTCGGATCATCACTAATGGTAAATCCTACTAAATCCTTTTCTTTAGCGAAATAGCCTTTTGCTACGGTGTCTTCAATGATGGCTGCATCAAAACGGCCGGATTTGATTTCTTGAATAAGGTCAGGAATACGATTGCGATTTTCGATTTTAATAGGAATTTGCTTATTGATGTCATTCGCTTTTCCTTCTTGAATAGAACCAAGCTGAACGCCAACTGTTTTCCCTTTTAAATCTTCAAGCTTCGTAATACCGCTATCCTTTTCCGAAACGATCATGTGCTGTGCTGTATAGTAAATATCACTGAAATCAACGTTTTTCTTTCTTTTCTCTGTTGGTGTCATACCTGCCATAACAAAGTCTGCTTGTCCAGATTTAAGACCCTGAATCAAACCGTTGAAATCCATATCCTTAATTTCAAGCTTATACCCAAGTTTGCTGGTGATTGCCTTAGCTAAATCAACGTCAAATCCCTTAATTTCGTCGCTCTTCTCTGTTTCAACAAATTCAAATGGTGCATAATCGGCTGATGTAGCCATTACCAATTTCTTTTTCTCGCTGCTCTTCTTGCTTTCTTTCCCATTGGTGCCGCATGCAGCCAGTCCGATTGCCATTACGATTGTTAACAATAAAACAATTGCCTTTTTCATATGTTTTTCCCCCTATACATTCAAGTTTCAATTTCTTGCATAAAATATGTGAAATTACTGGATAAACGGATGAATAAATTAATATTTATTCACATAAATGCATTTTAACACATGTTAATAATTATGCAAGTATATTATTAAAAATTCATTTGTGATTTTTTAGAGTAACTTTTTCCAAAAAAATAAGGCCAGTCTCCATTTTGGGAGACTGACCCATTTAAGATTATACTTCGTCGCAATATTTATCAAACTCTTGTTGCAGTTTTCCCACGACTGTTGCAGGATCGTAGCCTTCGATTTGATGACGTTCAACCATAGAACATATTTTGCCATCTTTTAATAATGCGAAAGATGGTGAGGATGGCGGATAACCAGTAAAGTAACTTCTCGCCTTCTCCGTTGCTTCCTTATCTTGTCCAGCAAAAACAGTGACAAAATGGTCTGGTCTTTTATCATAATGAACAGCATGGGCTGCTGCAGGACGAGCTACGCCGCCAGCACAACCGCATACAGAATTAATCATTACTAATGTTGTCCCTTTTTGATTAAGAGCCGCGTCCACTTCCACTGGTGTTTTAAGCTCCTGATAGCCGGCAGAAGAAATCTCTTGGCGTGCCTGGCGCACAACATCATTCATGAAAATATTAAAATCCATGCTCATTGCATTCACTCCTTTATATGTCTATATAACTACATCATAACAGTAAAAATGTGTTTATTTCAAATTATTATTACTCAAAAAGAAAAACACCATATTATAATTTAGATTTTATTTCTGTAATAGTTTTTATTTGTGTATGCGTATAACATTCATAATTAGGTAATATCTAAAAAAATTACTACTAAATATGATCCATTTATTCATAAATGTTGTATGCTAGAGCCCTTTTTAAATTATCCTCAAATAAAAACACCCTTCTGAAGATCGTTATTAGTTTCTAACTAATACGCTACAGGGGTGCTTTTTACTAATATCAATTAACTGGGATATTATTAAATATTTATTATTGGTCTATTTTATCAATAGAAACACCAGGAATCGATATTTTTCCACCCATTGTGGAATCATAAGTAATTAACCCAGTAGATGTTCCATAAATGGTAATCATATCATCCTCTAAGACTCTGGATGTAACAACAGAAGAATCAAATGCTCCCAATAATACAGTATCATAATTATCATTAACAGCCAATCTAATTTGGGTTTCAGCATCACCCTCAATTACTTGAATCACTTTCCCACGGAATTTTATTTTTTGACTGACAAATTTATCAGGTGTCCTAGCTAATTGGTCATAAGTAATTCCTGTATTGTAACCTTGCTTTGCCTTTGCTTCTGCCTCAGCCTTAGCTTTGGCCTCTGCTTCAGCTTTTGCCTTAGCCTCGGCTTCAGCTTTTGCTTTCTCTTCAGCTAAACGTTTCTCCTCTTCAGCTTTGGCCTCTGCTTCTTTTTGTTTACGCTCCTCATCCTTCATTTTAAACCACGGTGCTGCCTCATCTACTTTAGCTTGTAAATCTTTGTTTTTATTTTCTAAACTTGCTACAGTAGCTGTCTTGGTTGATAGTTGTTTCTTTAAAGAGTCCACTTTTGCATTTGCCTTATCAAGTTGATCTTGGGAAGGGCCACCGGAAGCACCAATGATAAGAGCGATGATTGCGGTTAATACATACTTCCACTTCTTTTTTAAGAATCCTAAAATCTTCATGTTTTAACTCCCCTTAAATTAATAACTATAATTATTTCCGATTTTTAACAAACTAAAATGACCATTAGGGAAACTACCCTTTTCATCAAACGATATGTGAAACTTTTAACAAACAAGCAAACACATCACCTCAAATATCTTTTAATAAGGCTGTTTAAAAAAGGAGGACAAGCTTAATCTTAGAAAAATCTCTCATCCATGTTGTGGAAACACATATTAACACTTTTTCAATTTCCAAAGAAACCTTTTGTTATATTATTTTATATAGTTCAAATTAACTATATTATATAATTATAAAACCTTGAATTTTGTCGAATTTTGTAGGTTCGTTAAGAAATTTGTTTATATTACACAATGTCGTTTTCCGGATATAAATATATTGTTCATTGAATGATCGTTAATAGACTGGGTCCTTTTACCCCTAATATTTATTTTTTAATTCTATAATCCTACTCATAAAAAATAAAGAAACTGCCTCCAAAAAAAGGCAGTTCTATGGTTTATTTATTAAAAACACATTAAACAAACTTTCCACCGCAACAGCCACTGTTCTTTCCCCAGCAATCACCTCATTCTCATATTTCGGAAGGAGGTTTTTTACCTGTGGATGATGATAAAAATGGTATTGCAGCTGATCGAGGATCATCGAATGCATCCACTCTCTAGTTTGGATTTTCCGTCTTTGTTCGAACACACCAGAGTTTTTTACGGTTTGTTCAAAGCTTTGAATCATGGTCCAAAGCTCGTTAATTCCTTCCTTTGTTATTGAGGAACATGTATGAGCCTTTGTTTTCCAACCCTTTGTGGCTGGCTGAAGAAAATGGAGAATGCGATTGTATTCTTTTCTAGTTTGTTCGGCTTTCAACTTATTAGCCCCGTCTGCCTTGTGAACAATGATCGCATCGGCCAACTCCATGATTCCTTTTTTCATGCCCTGCAATTCATCACCAGCACCGGTTAAAACAAGTAGCATGAAGAAGTCGACCATGTCGCGGATAATCACTTCACTTTGGCCGACCCCGACGGTTTCGACTAATATGACATCAAAACCGGCGGCTTCACAGACCAGCATCGCTTCCCTTGTTTTTCGATGAACACCGCCAAGCTTGCCGGCGGTGGGGGATGGTCGAATAAAAGCTCTTGGATTTTTGGCCAGTTGCTCCATTCTAGTTTTATCCCCCAAGATGCTGCCTCCGGTTAACTTTGAGCTTGGATCAATTGCAAGTACTGCTACCTTGTACCCCAAATCGCATAAATACTGGCCAAATGCTTCGATAAAGGTACTTTTCCCGGCACCCGGAACCCCGGTAATCCCAATGCGAATGGATTTCCCGGAGTGAGCCAAGAGCTTTTGCAGCAACATTTGTGCTTTTTGAAAATGGTGTCCTGCGTTACTTTCCACCAGCGTAATCGCTCGGGCGAGAAGAGTCCTGTTCCCAGATAACACGCCCTCGTATAGCTCCTCGACTGATGGTTCCGCCCTGCCACGTTTTTGAAATTGCATATTCTTTTGAATGCTTGCAGTCTGCCCTTCCATCTCCTGTCCCTTACGAATGATGCTGGAGCAGGAATCAGGATCATTCGGATTGCTCCACTCTGGTTTTTGATCAACAGACATTAGTTTGCCACTTCCTCGTAGCCCAGCTGTCTATAAATCTCTTTAATGACTTTTTGGGCAGCCACTGGAATAATGGTTCCCGGTCCAAAAATAGCTGCGGCACCATTGTCATATAAAAATTGATAATCCTGAGCGGGAATGACACCGCCGGCAACAATTAGGATGTCCGGCCGACCTAACTTTTTCAATTCTTCAGCTAGCTGTGGCAGAAGTGTCTTATGTCCAGCCGCCAGTGAACTCATCCCTATCACATGAACATCGTTTTCCACGGCTTGTTGCGCTGTTTCCGCCGGGGTTTGGAACAATGGTCCGATATCGACATCAAAGCCGAGATCGGCAAAGGCTGTGGCAATGACTTTCGCACCTCGGTCATGGCCATCCTGACCCATCTTGGCAATTAAGATCCGCGGTCGTCTTCCTTCATTTTCGAGGAATTCGTCGGTCATCTGTTGGACTTCGGTAATTTCCTCTTCATTTTGAAATGCCGTACTGTACACTCCGCTAATGGAGCGAATCATCGCTTTATGTCTACCTGCTACTTTTTCAATAGCATCGGAGATTTCCCCTAATGTGGCTCTAACTCGTGCAGCTTGAACAGCAAGCTCCAATAAATTTTGTTCCCCGCTAGCTGCAGCTTTTGTTAAAGCTATTAAAGCTTCTTCTACTTTCTGTTCATCACGGCTGGCTTTTAATTCGGTTAATTTGTCAATTTGCTTTAACCGGACCGCGGTGTTATCAATATCCAAAATATCAAGTGGTTCCTCTTTTTCAAGACGATAACGATTAACACCGATAATCGTTTCTTTTCCTGAGTCTATTTGCGCCTGTCTACGGGCTGCTGCTTCTTCAATCCGCATTTTTGGAAGACCCGTCTCGATTGCTTTCGCCATTCCTCCCAGACTTTCAATCTCTTCAATATGTTCCCAGGCGCGTTTCATTAATTCATCTGTCAGTTTTTCAACATAATAGGAACCGGCCCACGGATCAATGACTTTGGTGATTCCGGTTTCCTCTTGCAGGAATAGCTGAGTATTCCGGGCAATTCGTGCTGAAAAATCAGTTGGGAGAGCAATTGCTTCATCCAAGGCATTTGTATGCAGAGATTGTGTATGCCCCATCGCGGCCGCATGGGCTTCAATCAATGTTCTTGTTATGTTATTGAACGGATCCTGCTCGGTCAGACTCCAGCCCGAGGTCTGTGAATGGGTGCGAAGAGCCATTGATTTTTCATTTTTCGGGTTAAAGGTCTTCATCATTTTCGCCCAAATGAATCTCGCTGCCCGCATCTTCGCGACTTCCATAAAATAATTCATGCCAATCGCCCAGAAAAACGATAACCGTGGTGCAAAAGAATCTATCTCGATGCCCGCTTTCAGTCCTGTTCTAACATACTCCAGCCCATCGGCAAGTGTGTAGGCCAATTCAATATCAGCAGGTGCCCCTGCTTCCTGCATATGATAGCCGGAGATACTGATGCTATTAAACTTTGGCATGTATTTTGATGTATATTCGAAAATATCGGCAATGATCTTCATCGACATGTCCGGTGGATAGATATACGTATTGCGAACCATGTATTCTTTTAAAATATCGTTTTGGATTGTACCTGAAAGCTTTTCTTGGCTTACCCCCTGCTCCTCGGCCGTGACGATAAAAAATGCCAAGATCGGGAGTACGGCACCATTCATTGTCATCGAAACAGACATTTGATCCAAAGGAATCCCGTCAAATAGGGTTTTCATATCGAGAACTGAATCGATTGCTACACCGGCCTTGCCCACATCCCCTACCACACGAGGATGGTCGGAATCATAACCTCTATGTGTGGCTAGGTCAAAGGCAACAGACAACCCTTTTTGCCCCATTGCTAAGTTCCTGCGGTAAAAGGCATTACTTTCTTCTGCAGTGGAAAATCCAGCATATTGACGTACTGTCCAAGGCCGATTGACATACATCGTTGGGTAAGGTCCGCGGGTATAAGGCGGTAACCCCGGAAGGTTATGAATATGTTCCAACCCTTCACGATCTTTCTTTGTATAAAGCGGTTTTAATTTAATTTGTTCATTCGTTTCAAAAAATAGGTCTTCAATGGAGTTTCCAAGTTCCTTGTCAACTTGTTTCTCCCATTCTTCCTTCGTCAAAAATTGCTGGTGTTCAAACAGGGCTTTTTGTTGAAAATCAGGCTTTTGAATCTTCAACTGCCTTCACCTCCAATTGGGTCAGAATAGCTGATGCTGTTTCATAGCAATTACTATTTAGATGAATAAACTGTTGGATTCCTTCCTCAAGCCATTGTTGTTGGCGTTCCCGCTCCGGCAAGCCGGCCAATAGGAAGATTCGCTCAGGGAACTCTGCTTTTAGAGAGAACAAAAGTTCATGCCCCATCACTTCATATTGATCATTCGTGCCACAGAAGCAAAGATATTTCACGGTTGAACCAGAGAGAAATAGTCTGGCATCTTCTAATGTAAAGATTGGCTGACTTTCAACTGTATCAATCCCGCCCGGTGCCAGGAATCCCTGGATAAAATCCTTTCGTGCTTTATGCTGCTTTAATTCTCCTAAGCAAAGCAAACCAACTGCTGGCTCTTCTGGCAACTGTTTCGCTTTAAAACGTAATTCCTCATATGGTTCAGCCAAACGGCGCTGCGGAATCTTTTCGATTTTTAAGGATGAATCAACAGTTTTAGGCTGAGGTGACATTTTTGGTACAGGTATAGGCTCATCCAATTTTGCATACACATTGGTTCCAATAATACTTTGTTTTCTCATTTGAATATCTTTATTTCTTTTTTCAAAAACTGCGGTAATCTCCTTCTGTACCCATCCGGATCTCAATGCTTCAAGAATGCCGTTTCTTGCATCAATCTGCTGGAAAAATACCCATGCTGCTTCTGCCAGCTGATTTGTAAGTGACTCGATATACCAAGACCCTCCTGCCGGATCTATGACCTTTTGCAAATGGGCTTCATCTTTTAAAATAAGTTGGATGTTACGGGCAATCCGTTCAGAGAATAGATTGGAGCCTGTCAATTCATCAAATGGCCCGATCTGCAAATATTGCACCCCACCTAAAATGGCCGCAAATGCTTCGTTAGCAGAACGGAGAATGTTAACATGCGGATCAAATAATGTTTTGTTAAAACTGGAGGTTTTTGCGGTAATTTGCATGTTCCGCGCTTCCTCAGCTGTACCGTAGAGCTCGGTAATCCGATTCCACAACACACGTGCTGCCCGCAGTTTTGCCACTTCCATGAAAAAGTTACTGCCAATAGAGAATTGAAACATGAATTTGGAAAGGCTTGTTTCAAGGTCCAACCCATGATTGGTCAAATGCTGAACATAAAAGACAGCTGTTGCTGCAGCAATTCCTAGCTCTTGTACTGCATTTGCTCCCCCGTTATGATAAGGAACTGTGTCTATTAAAACGGTTCTTAGCTGTGGTTGCTTGCCAGCGACCTGTAGTACTGCATTTGTCCATGTTTGAAGGTAATCCTCTGAAATAGCTCCTTCTTCAGCAAATAGCGCAAGCGGGTCATTGGCAATATAGCCTGTTAGACCTTTACTATCTAGCTTTTTAACTAGTTCCGGTTGCAGCCATTTTGCATTAATGGCAAAAGGATAAGTTGAATCGGTCACACTAGAAAAGTGATCAATCACCTTGTTTGTAAGTTCAAATGAAATAGCGGTTTGTCCTTTTTCAACAGAAGTTGAGAGTTTACTCTTTAATTCATCTAAGTCTTTGAAAGGAATTTGCTGGGCCACTTTCCATTCCTTTGTCACATATCCCAACAGGTCATTTCCCCTTCGACCATCAGAACCCCCAGGATAATCACAAATAGATATTTCATCATCTTCCAAATAAAGCGGTTTCAAAATAATGTTTTCGTATGTCGAATTATGTAATGTTTGGACCGTTTTCCCTTTTAATGATTGTTCGGCTTTTGCCTCCCAATCCGCCTTGGTTTTTAAAGGAAAAGACTGATTCCGAATTTGTTCCAAACCCACCATCCCCCTTATGTGTCAGTTTAGAATATAAGTAATATTCAATTAATTATATTGTAGAATAGTTACCGAAATGTGGCAATAAGAAAAGCTCAAGTGTCCTGGTCTGCTGCGTATGGCCTCCTCGAAAAAGCTAGCGCTTTTCCTTCGTGCGATGCCCATGCTACTGAAGCTTTCCTTGTGGAGTCTCTCCAACTGAGATATAGGAAACACGAAGAGCCGGTGGCGATTCGATGTTGACTTATCGTAGGGCGGAGAGCGAAGGACACTAGCAGCTAGGGCACTGGAGCTAGACAATAAAAATACCACTGTCTGGTAAAAGACAGTGGCTAATTTTATTAATAGATGGACGTGTTGGATTTGGATGTGTTTTCGATAATTTCTTTAACACGCTGCAAGAAACGGCCACACACTAAGCCATCCAAAATACGGTGATCAAGAGACATACATAGGTTCACCATGTCGCGAACAGCGATCATTCCGTTGTTCATGACAACAGGACGCTTTACAATGGATTCCACCTGAAGAATCGCTGCTTGCGGATAATTAATGATACCCATTGATTGGACAGATCCGAATGAACCTGTATTGTTGACGGTAAAGGTTCCTCCCTGCATATCCTCCGCTTTCAGCTTTCCGGTTCTCACCTTCACAGCTAACTCAGAAATTTCGCGGGCAATTCCTTTGATCGTTTTTTCATCGGCATTTTTGATTACCGGAACAAACAGCGCATCATCTGTTGCCACAGCGATGGAAATATTAATATCCTTCTTCTGGATGATCTTATCGCCGCCCCACATGGAGTTGATTTGTGGGAATTCCTTCAGTGCTTGGGAAACGGCTTTCACGAAGAAAGCAAAGAAGGTTAAATTAAAGCCCTCTTTTTTCTTAAATTCATCTTTAATCGAGTTGCGATATTCCACCAAGTTAGTAGCATCTACCTCGACCATTGTCCAAGCGTGCGGAGCCTCATGTTTGCTGCGCAGCATGTTGGCGGCAATCGCTTTGCGGACACCTGTAACTGGAATTTCAATATCTCCAGGGGCCACAGGAATAGCCGGAACAGCTGCTTGAGCTTGTGAAGATACTGCCTGTGCTACCGGCTGCGCGGTTGGCTGGACAACGGCTGTTTGGCTGGCTGCTCCAGTTGCTTCGACCGGCTTTGGTATCTGACCAGATTCAATTATTTTCAATAAATCTTTTCTGGTAATCCTTCCCTCTGCGCCGGTGCCTGTCACCTGGGTTAAATCAATCCCATGCTCTTGGGAAAGCTTTAATACAGCTGGTGAATAGCGCACTTTCGTATCAGATGCCGGAGGTGAAACAGGACTCTTTGTTGCTGTTGCTTCAACTGGTTGTTCAGAAGTAGGGGTTGATGCTTCAGCTGCAACCTCAGTTCCACCCTCCACTTCAATAGTACAAATAATTTCACCTACTGCTAAAGTATCACCCTCAGCTGCAATAAGCTCTTTGATTGTCCCTGCAAAAGAGGATGGAACCTCTGCGTTTACCTTATCGGTCATGACCTCTGCAAGCGGGTCATATTTATTAACTTGATCTCCTACTGAAACTAACCATTTACTGATAGTGCCTTCGGTTACACTTTCGCCTAACTGAGGCATTTTAATTTGTTCGATTGCCAATGGTTTTACCTCCTATACAAATGCCTTTCACTTATTCGGTTGGAATTAGAACTCTGCTAATTCTCGCATTGCCTTTTCCACTTTATCCGGATTGACCATAAAGAATTTTTCCATTGTAGGAGCGTAAGGCATTGCTGGCACATCATAGCCCGCTAGTCGCTTAATTGGTGCATCCAAATCAAATAGACAATGTTCCGCAATAATCGCGGCAACTTCACTCATGATACTGCCTTCTTTGTTATCTTCCGTAACAAGTAATACTTTGCCTGTTTTGGAAGCAGCTTCAATAATAGCTTCTTGATCGAGTGGGTAAACTGTTCTTAAATCAAGAATATGGGCTGAGATTCCATCCTTCGCTAACTTCTCAGCAGCCTGCAAGGCAAAGTGCACGCAAAGGCCATAGGTAATCACAGTGATGTCTTCCCCTTCACGTTTCACATCGGCTTTACCAATTGGCAATGTATAATCATCTGTCGGTACTTCACCTTTAATTAAGCGATAAGCCCGTTTATGCTCAAAGAATAGAACAGGATCATTGTCACGGATTGCCGCTTTTAAAAGACCTTTTACATCATAAGGAGTGGAAGGCATTACAATTTTTAATCCCGGCTGATTCGCAAAAACTGCCTCTACGGATTGGGAATGATAGAGAGCACCATGCACCCCGCCGCCATATGGCGCCCGGATCACCATTGGACAGCTCCAATCATTATTGGACCTGTAACGGGTTTTTGCTGCTTCTGAAATAATTTGATTGACAGCAGGCATAATAAAATCAGCAAATTGCATCTCAGCAATTGGACGCATTCCATACATAGCCGCTCCAATTCCCACACCTGCAATGGCTGATTCAGCCAAAGGTGTATCAATCACTCGCTCTTCACCAAATTGTTCATATAATCCTTGAGTGGCCTTAAATACGCCACCTTTTTTACCAACATCTTCACCAAGAACAAAAACCTTTGGGTCCCGTTCCATTTCCTCACGAATCGCCATTGTTACAGCATCTATATAAGAAATTACTGCCATGTTCGTTCCCCCTTACTTATCCGCGTACACATATTTCAGCGCATCTTCAGGCGCAGCATATGGAGCACTTTCAGCATAATCTGTAGCTTCATTAACCTGCTTCATCACACGGTCATTGATTTCCTTTTCCAATTCATCACTTAGCACACCTGTTTCTTTTAAATAGGCACCAAAAGTAATAATTGGATCTTGTGTTTTGGCTTTTGCCACTTCATCAGGAGCCCGGTAAGAACGGTCATCATCATCAGAAGAATGCGGAGTTAAACGATAAGAAACGGTTTCAATTAAGGTTGGGCCTTCACCACGGCGACCTCTTTCCGCTGCTTCCTTTACAACCTTATAAACTTCTAATGGGTCATTTCCATTTACCGTATATCCAGGCATACCATAGCCAATGGCACGGTCAGAAACTTTTTCACAAGCCAATTGCTTTTCAATTGGAACGGAAATCGCGTATTTATTATTTTCACACATGAAAATAACGGGGAGCTTATGAACACCTGCAAAATTTGCACCTTCATGGAAGTCACCTTGGTTGGATGAGCCTTCTCCAAAAGTTACAAACGAGACAAAATCCTTTTTCTCCATTTTTCCGGCAAGAGCAACTCCTACCGCATGCGGTACTTGGGTTGTTACAGGAGAGGAGCCAGTTACGATGCGATTTTTCTTTTGTCCGAAGTGGCCAGGCATTTGACGTCCACCTGAATTGGGATCTTCTGCTTTAGCAAATCCTGATAGCATTAAATCTCTTGGGGTCATTCCAAAGGTTAATACGACGCCCATATCACGATAATAGGGAAGGACATAATCCTTTTCACGGTCTAGTGCAAAGGCAGCACCAACCTGTGCGGCTTCCTGACCTTGACATGAAATGACGAAAGGAATTTTCCCAGCCCGATTCAACAGCCACATCCTTTCATCAATTCGCCGTGCCAAAAGCATCGTTTCATACATTTCCAACACTTTGCCGTCGTCTAACCCTAAAGCTTCATGACGCTTTTCTACCATATATCAAGTACCTCCCAATTGTTCGTAAAATTTCTATTTTACTTAGATTTTATGAATGAATTGCCTTTCCATCGACTGCCAATGCGGCCTCCCCGATAGCCTCTGACAGGGTTGGATGTGGATGAATGGTATGACCGATTTCCCATGGAGTAGCATCCAGCACCATGGCTAAACCTGCTTCAGAAATCATATCCGTGACATGCGGGCCAATCATATGGACCCCTAATATATCATTGGTGTCTTCGTCAGCGACAATTTTTACAAAACCATCAGATTCACCGAAAACAAGAGCCTTACCAATTCCCTTAAAGGAAAACTTTCCGACCTTTACTTTAAAGCCTTTTTCTTTTGCCTGATCCTCTGTAATCCCAACACTAGATACTTCTGGATGACTGTAAATACATCTAGAAACTAAATCATATTGTAGTGGTGAAGGATCTTTTCCTGCTATATGCTCTACAGCAATAATTCCTTCGTGGGAAGCCACATGAGCTAATTGCAGACCGCCAATTACATCCCCGATCGCATAAATATGTGATTCCTTTGTTTGGAAAAATTCATTAGTGGTGATAAAACCTCTATCCACTTGTATTTCGGTATTATCTAGTCCAATTCCTTCTACATTTGCCTGGCGACCCACAGAAACTAAAATCTTTTCTGCTTTAAATTCTTTCACAGAGCCCTTAACTTCCGCCGAAATAGTTACCCCATTATCTTTTACGAGAGTTTCTGACAGAACTTTTGCACTGGTTACAATTTTAATACCTTTTTTCTTCATTAATCGCTGCATTTCTTTGGAGATTTCTTTATCCTCAGTTGGAATAATTCGATCTGCATATTCAATTACGGTAACCTCTACACCGAAATCAGAAAGCATTGACGCCCATTCAATGCCAATAACTCCGCCTCCAACAATGACAATGGATTCCGGAAGTTGTTCCATTTCAAGCGCTTCATCAGAAGACATGACATATTGTCCGTCAATATCAAGTCCTGGAAGAGTTCTCGGTCTTGAACCAGTGGCAATAATGACGTTTTTAGGGATTAACATTTCGTTTTCTGCGCCATTATTCATTTCCACTGAAATGGTTCCCGGCATCGGGGAAAAGATGGAAGGACCCAAAATGCGGCCGATTCCTTCAAATACATCTATTTTTCCTTGCTTCATTAAAAATTGTACACCTTTATGAAGCTGGTCGATAATTTTGATTTTTCGTTCCTGTACTTTGTTAAAATTTACTGTGATATCATGGGCAAGAACCCCGTATTCCTCACTGCGCTTCGTGGTAGCATATACTTCAGCACTTCTTAATAACGCCTTACTTGGAATACACCCTTTGTGCAAACAGGTACCTCCAAGCTTCCCTTTTTCAACAATTGCAGTTTTTAATCCGAGCTGTGAAGCCCGAATGGCTGCCACATAACCGCCGGTTCCCCCACCAAGTACAACTAAATCATATTCTTGTGCCACAAAATTCCCTCCCTATATGGTTTACATTTTTACAGTATTGAATTGTCCGGGATAATCTTTCACAGACTCTTCACCACGAAGAACACGAAGAGCTCCCTCCGCAAGTGCTTGAAGTTCATTTTCACCGGGATGGATCATGACATCTGCAATCCAATTGATTCGGTCACCAATCATCTGAACAAACTCCTTACCATAGGCAAGCCCACCAGTTAAAATAATAGCATCAACTTTCCCCGAAAGCACGGTACTGGCTGCCCCGATTTCTTTAGCAACCTGGTAAGCCATCGCTTCATATACTAGTTTTGCTTTTTTGTCACCAGAGGCGATATGTTGTTCCACCTTGACGGCATCATTAGTACCTAAATAACCAACTAAACCGCCTTTCCCAACAAGCATCTTCATGATTTCTTCTCGATAGTACTCACCTGAAAAGCACAAGGTGACTAAATCACCTGCTGGAACAGTCCCTGCACGTTCCGGGCTAAACGGACCGTCCCCATGAAGTCCATTATTAACATCGATGACACGCCCTTGCTTGTGAACTCCGACAGTGATCCCACCGCCCATATGAGTAACGATTAAGTTAAGGCTTTCATATTTTTGCCCTAGCTCTTTTGCCACTCTTCTAGCGACAGCCTTTTGGTTTAACGCGTGGAAAATACTTTTTCTTTCAATTAAAGAAAATCCAGAAATTCTCGCAATTGGCTCCAGCTCATCTACAACAACTGGGTCGACAATAAAGGCAGGAATGTTCAGTCCTTTTGCAATCTCATGGGCAATAATCCCACCCAGATTAGAGGCATGCTGACCGGAATAACCTAACCGTAAATCCTCCAGCATGATTCCATTTACGGCATAGGTCCCCCCTTCTATAGGACGAAGCAATCCACCGCGGCCACAAACTGCATCCAATTTTGAGATATTAATTCCTTCCATATCCAGTGTTTCTAAAATCGTATTTTTTCTAAATTCATATTGGTCAATGATATTGGTAAAAGTGTTAAGAGTGTCAGCCTCATGGCGGATGGTTTTTTCTAATAAAGAATATTCATTATCGAAGACTCCAATTTTAGTGGAAGTTGAGCCCGGGTTGATGACGAGGATTCGATATTTATGATCTGGCAATGTTTTTAACCTCCATTTTCCATCCGTTTTTTCATTCTGTTTTACATTTATTAGTAATAAATTCCGCTATTTTAAAGGCAAAGACGCTGAATCTTATAATTCAGCGCTCTGCAACCAAAAAAGTCATAATTTTATTTATCTAGAGATCCTGTGACTTAAAATATGATGACCATTTTGCAAGAATTGACTTCTTGAATTACGCATTTTTGCGATTCTCTCTTCTGCCATACGGTCAGCAGCAACATACGTTGGAATACCGTCACGCTTGGAAATCTCAATAACTTTAGTGATGTTGTCATAAATGGTTTCCACTTTTTTCATAGCACGGTCATGGTTGTATCCATATAATTCGTCAGCAACATTGATCACTCCGCCGGCATTGATAACATAATCAGGAGCATATACAATTCCCATCTCATGAATTAAGTCGCCATGACGTGTTTCTTTCAGCTGGTTATTAGCAGCACCGGCAATGACTTTTGCCTTAATCTGTGGAATAGTGTCATCATTAATGGTTGCACCTAGTGCACAAGGAGCATAAATATCGCAATTCACACTGTAAATTTCGTTTGGATCAACCGCACGTGCGCCAAAATCTTCTACTGCACGATTGACTGCTTCTTTATTGATGTCTGTTACGATTAATTGAGCACCCTCTTCATGTAAATGACGGCACAGGTTATATGCCACATTTCCTACACCTTGAACAGCTACTACTTTTCCTTCCAATGAATCCGAACCAAATGCGGCCTTTGCAGCAGCCTTCATACCACGGTATACGCCATAAGCAGTTACTGGGGATGGATTTCCAGAAGAGCCGAAAGCAGGTGAAATCCCGGTAACAAAATCTGTTTCTTCATGGATTAAATCCATATCTGCCACAGTCGTACCAACATCTTCTGCTGTAATATATCTGCCGTTTAATCCTTGAATGAAACGGCCAAATGCCCGGAACATTTCTTCATTTTTATCTTTTCGAGGATCACCGATAATAACTGTTTTTCCGCCACCAAGGTTCAAACCTGCTGCAGCATTTTTATACGTCATTCCCCGTGCCAAGCGGAGCGCATCTTCAATGGCTGCTTCTTCAGAAGCATATGTCCACATCCGTGTACCGCCTAAAGCAGGTCCTAGAGTGGTATCATGTATAGCAATAATCGCCTTTAATCCTGATTGTTGGTCTTGGCAGAAAACTAGTTGCTCATAATCATATTTTTCTAAGTACTTGAAGATTTCCATTGTTCAATTCCTCCTCATATTTTTGAAAAAAGTCAAAATTCACTTAAAAACCCCTGGCTTTCATCATGCTAATAAAGTTGCAAATCACTGTTATTCAGCTACACTGCAAAGGGCAAGTGCTAATGAATAAAGCTTACTTTCTGCTGAATCCGCCCTTGAGGTTAAAACGATTGGTGCTCTTGCTCCGGCAATGACGGCTCCAACTTTAGCTTTGGCAAAATAAATTAATGATTTATATAAGGCATTTCCAACCTCTATCGCTGGAACCAAAAGGATATCAGCATTCCCCGCTACTTCACTTTGAATTCCTTTATGTTCGGCTGCAAGGGTTGAAATGGCATTATCCAATGCCAGTGGTCCATCCACTATACATCCAGGAATTTGTCCCCGTTTATTCATAATGGTTAATGCTGCTGCATCCATAGTTGCCTGCATTGCAGGATTGACCGTTTCAATAGCAGCGAGTGGAGCTACCTTAGGTTGATTTATACCAATTGCCTTGGCAATAGTAACGGCATTTTTAATTATTTGAGCCTTCTGCTCTAAATCAGGAGCAATATTCATACCAGCATCGGTAATTAAAATAAATCGATCATACTCAGGAATTTCAAAAACGGCTACATGTGACAGTGCATTTCCTGTTCTTAAACCATATTCTTTATTTAAAACTGATTTTAATATAACGCTTGTCGGTAGATTTCCTTTCATTAAGACGCTTGCACTTTTAGAGGAAACGGCTTTAACGGCCAATTCTGCCGCCATTGAAACAGAATCAGCATGAACAATTTTTAATTGATGGGTTGGCGTCAAATTAAAATGCTTCGAACGAAGAATGGTAGTAATTTTTTCTTCATCACCAAAAAGAATAAAATTTGCTAAATTACGTGAAAGTGCATCAATCACGGCATCGATTACTTCAGAATCTTCTGCTGCAGCAACTGCGATGGTTTTCTTGTTTACCTGGGTTGCTTTGTCAATTAGTGATTCCAGCAACAAGTTGTCCTCAACCCTTTCTGTTTATACTACAACTCCTACTATACTTATTTGCAAATTTCGTGCCAAGATAAACTCCGTGAAAACGCTTCATTTTCGGCATCCACACCGTGCAGCTATTTTCATACCATGAAATTTATTGCATGCTATTTTTTTCAAGGTGATATTTATCCAATTTGTAATATAGATTTCTAACGGATAACCCGAGTGTTTTAGCGGTTAAGGTCTTATTTCCCTCTAAGCGGTTTAATGTTTCCGCGATAATCTTAGCTTCATACGATTCAACCATTTCTGCTAGACTTCGATTAGACGTTACGACTTCATCTAGTTGGACATGGTTTTGTTTTTGAGCTTTTTCGGTGGCTAAAATCGGCAAATGCAGGACATCTATAAATGTTTCATTATACTTCATAAAAATAATCGCTCTGCCCAGAATATTTTCTAATTCTCTTACATTTCCCGGCCAGTCATATTCTATTAACTGATTTAGAGCCTTCTCGGTAATCCCTTCAACATTCCGACCATAATCCCGATTAATCTTGATAATCAATCGTTCACATAGTGCCGGAATCTCTTCTTTTCGGCTCCTTAATGGAGGTATATGGATCGGCATCCGATTTAAACGGTAGTATAAGTCTTCCCTAAAGGTTCCTTTGGCAATCCCCTTTTCTAAATTGACATTAGTTGCCGCAATCACCCTTACATTAATGGAAATTGACTTTGTCCCTCCGACCCGAATAATTTCATTTTCCTGAAGAACTCTAAGGAGTTTTGCCTGTGTCCCGGCAGACAGCTCGCCTATTTCATCAAGAAAAATACTTCCGTTATTCGCTTCTTCGAAAAGTCCCCTTTTTCCTCCTCTGATTGCACCGGTGAAAGCACCCTCTTCATAACCAAATAGCTCACTCTCAAGCAACGAATCGGATAAGGCCGCACAGTTTACACGAATAAATTTGTTATATTTTCGATCACTTGCATTATGTATGGCATGGGCAAATAACTCTTTTCCTGTCCCGGATTCCCCGCGAATTAGCACGGTAGCAGGAGTTTTAGCCCCCAGTTTTGCTTGTTCAATGGCCAGCATCATTTCTTCAGATGTGCCAATAATATCTTCAAATGTATATTTTGCTTCTAGGGTTCGAATTAACTGACGTGCCCGGCTTAACTCACGGCTGAGGGATTTCATCTCTGACATATCGTGGATCACACCAACACTGCCTTTTAATTTCCCATTCACAATAATCGGTGCCACATTTACAATGACCTCTCGTTTACCTGGCCCCACTCTCATTGGAACACCGCGAACAGCCTTTCTCGTATTTAACACCTTCAAATGCATACTTTCGCCTTCAGATATATCTGCTGTAGCCGGATGTCCAATTACCTGCTCCTCTTTTAAACCTGTAATCCGCGAATAAGCTGGATTAATCAAGATTCCCCGTCCAGATTCATCAACAACGGAAATCGCATCGTCACTCGAATGGATAATCGCCTGTAGCATCGTTTGAATTTCTTTTAAGTCCGTAATTTCCTCAGCTAAATTGACGACCTCGGTAATATCCTTAAACACAGCCAAGGCCCCAATTAATGTTCCATTTTCCTCCACAATCGGAATACGGGTTGTAATAATTTTCCGTCCATTCCCTAAAATCATTTCTTGATTGGTTTCAATTCTTCTCGTTTCAAGAATGATGGGTAAACGACTTTGCGGGATTACCTCCCCGACGTATTTTCCAATGACCGTCTCCTTTTTTTGTTCCATCATTTCTTCGGCACGACGATTAAATAAAATTATGTATCCACGATGATCAATCACAACCATGCCATCGTTAGTGGAATTAAAAATTAATTCCTGTACGTATGATTCATATTGATGTTTCTGAATTAGTTCCTCTTTCTCTTCCAGTAATTTCGAAAAAAGAAAAGCCACGCTTCCCGGTATTAATAAGGTTTTTCTTGGCTTTTGATTTCGCAGTTCCTGAAAGACTTGATCATCTCCAGTAACCTCAATAATGATATCTATATTTTCGTTTAAAAGAGAACCCCAGTCTGTACCGGTTTTAATCTCTTCACGCCCAGCTAATTGAATCCCTGGGGCATCAAAATTGCGGTCAATCACAGCATAAACATTTAGAACTTCCGATTCTTTAATAATTTTAAGAATCGCCGTTCCTCCTTTTCCGGCCCCAACAATCATGACATTTTGCATCTATATACCCCTTTCAATAAACCATGTAGGGTGAACCAGTTGTTTACTAGCAACGGAGAGTTATGCAATTTTTTTCACACTCTAATTCTATCGTGAAACGTCTATTCTTGACAAATTTTATCTACGAAATCATATTTTAATGTATAATAAAAAAAGAATCTTTTTATGGAAGGACTTCATAATGACGCGGATTATTGCCCTTATAATATTATTAATTCCAGGGATGCTGGCTGCTTGGGGAATCAAATTGATGCGAGACATGACATTCGGCATTTTACAGCCGCCATTTCCTTATTTAGTCATCCAATTTCTAGCAGGCCTTATCTTTTTGATCGGGGGGCTCGGCTTTATTGCCGGATTTATTCTGCACAGAGATCGAAAACGAAACAAAGTTCAACAGCGATTCAAAAAATAGGCTGTGTTAAAGAACAGTGTTGATTTTTACACTCTGTTGATTGTAGCGGAAGGTGAGAAGACTCCTCGAAAATGCTAACGCATTTCCTTCGTGCGTGGGGGAATTCCAGGAAGAAAATCAATGTCCTGTGGGAGTACGATTCTGGAGAGACCCCGCAGGCGCTAGCGCCGAGGAGGCTCGCCGAAACGCCCACGAACCGCTTGCACCTGGAGCGAAAATCAACAGACAATTTTAACAGAGCAAAAAAATAAAGAGGCCATTATCTCAATGGTCTCTTTTGATAGGTTTCTCTTATTTTAATCGCTTTAACTGGATCATCCGTGATGATAGCTGTACAGTTGATTTGAAACAAACGTTTCATATCTCTGTCCTGATTCACTGTATAGGGCCGGACTGCAATTCCATTTTCCATTGTCGTTATGATGACTTGATCCGATATATTGGAATGCTTTGGATGAATCCCCTTGGCTCTAATCGATTTCGAATAGATCCAAGGCATATAGATCGCTTCAATGAACAAAGGCGCCGTTTCAATTTCCGGGGCAATACGATAACAATAAACAATACTATAATGATTAAACGAAGAAAACACAATTCGGTCCTCTAACCGATATTTATGAACTAGTTCAACTACTTTCTCTTCCATCCCTTCATAGGGGATTAGTCCGTTCTTAAATTCAATATTACAGACCATTTTATTTGATTTAAGCCATTCAAGTACTTCTTCTAATGACGGGATTGGCTCCTTTTTGGGACCATTCTTATCCGCATTTAATTTTCTAAGATCCTTAAATAGGAAATCTTTCACAAAACCACTGCCATTCGTGGTTCGGTTCACTTTCTCATCATGAATGACTACTATTTCTCCGTCCCTTGTCAATTGAACATCAAGCTCCAGACCGTCTGCTCCAGCCTTTTCCGCTGCAATAAATGACCCCATAGTATTTTCCGCATAAGCAGCAGAATATCCCCTATGTGCGAAAATTTGCGTCATCTTTTCACTTCCTTAATAAAATGAGCATTTTCTATAACAATTATAAATCCTGCTTAAACAGCTTATGCAAACAAGATACCATATTTTCATCAACTTATAAAAAAAAGCCCCAAACGAGGCTTTTTTAATCCTTTCAAGAAGCTTTATGTTCTAAACGCAGTTTGTCTGCCACCATCGCGATAAATTCGGAATTGGTCGGTTTTGCTTTTGACATGCTGACAGTGTAACCGAATAAAGAGGATATGGAGTCGATATTACCTCGGCTCCAAGCCACTTCAATGGCATGTCTGATGGCCCGTTCCACACGGCTGGCAGTTGTATTATATTTTTTTGCAATGTCAGGATATAAAACTTTAGTGATGGAGCCTAAAAGCTCAATATCATTATACACCATAGCAATTACTTCCCTTAGATACAAATAACCCTTAATGTGGGCTGGGACACCAATTTCATGAATGATACTGGTAATGCTGGCATCAAGGTTTTTAGGTTTCGATTCCGTTTGAGGGCGGTAGCTTGAAGAGGAAACCTTACGAGAAGAGACGGAATTTCTGCTTCCGCTAACTTGGCGAATATGATTACCTAAATTGTCCATGTCAAATGGCTTTAGAATAAAATAGGATGCACCTAATTCCACAGCTTTTTTGGTTACATCTTCCTGCCCAAATGCCGTTAACATAATGACATTCGGCAATACACCACGGTTCATTTCACGAAGTCTCTCGAGTACAGCTAGGCCGTCAAGATGGGGCATAATTATATCTAAAACAAGTACATCTGGTTCGATTGTACTTAATAAGTCCAAACATTCTTGTCCATTATGGGCTACACCAGCCACTTCCATATCATCTTGTGAGGAAATATAATCCTCTAATAAACCTACTAACTCTCTATTGTCATCAACGACACAAACTTTTATTTTCTTCAACTCCGCTTCCTCCTCAGCTCAATTGTATCTATGTAGCACAGTTTTGTTCTAATTCTATTCTAAATTAGAAATTCGACAATGCAACAAAAATTCCTCTCATTTTTTTAATATTTCTTAAAATAGTGAGAAAATCTTATCTTTTCTTTGTTTTTCTCGGTTTTTCGACGCAAAACGCAATATTCCCAGTATTTAACTTGAATTTGTCGAAAACTTTTCATGATAATGGGTGCTGTTTTGTGTATAACCATACTTTTTAACCACGAAAAAAGAAGCAAAATAGGGAATGACTCCTATTTTGCTCGGATGTTAACTTGCTTTATTTTTTGGAACGTCATATATGTTAATTCCGGCTTCATTTAACATCCATTCAATATGGACACCATACCCTGAAGTTGGATCATTTACAAAAACGTGGGTAACCGCACCAATCAATTTACCGTTTTGAATAATTGGGCTTCCGCTCATACCTTGAACGATGCCTCCCGTTTTTTCCAAAAGCTTAGGGTCTGTCACTTTGATCACCAATCCTTTTGTTGCCGGAAACTTTTGCGGAATTGTACTGACGATTTCAACATTAAATTCTTCCACTTTATCATTGTTTACCACCGTCAAAATCTTTGCTGGTCCTTCTTTTACTTGATGGGATAACGCAATAGGAATTGCTTTATCCATTATACCATTTTTTAATTCCTTGTTTATTTGCCCAAAAATTCCAAATGGGCTATTCTTTTTAATATTTCCAACCACTTCACGGTCTGAAGAAAATCTAGCTAGTTTTTCACCAGGGTCACCGTTGCTGCCTTTTTCAATAGAAGTAACCGTTGATCGAACAATTTGACCATCTTCTACTACAATTGGCTGCTTCGTATCCATATCGGAAATGACATGTCCTAAAGCACCGTATTTTTTGGAATCGGGATGAATAAAAGTCATCGTTCCAATTCCGGCTGCTGAATCCCTGATATATAA
The DNA here is from genome assembly GCF_051233465.1 of Neobacillus solisequens. Lineage (NCBI taxonomy): Bacteria > Bacillati > Bacillota > Bacilli > Caryophanales > Bacillaceae > Neobacillus > Neobacillus solisequens. The sequence goes on from NZ_JBKFGJ010000013.1 coordinate 32,159, forward strand.
ACCCAATTTGTAAGTGTCTTCTCCCTTATCTTTTAACGGAGTTAATTTGGTTCGAACTTTTCCATTCTCACGACTAATCATCATGTCCAACGACTTGCCTTCTTGTCCTGCTGTTTGGACAAATGGAGCAACATCTGTCATTTTTTCAATTTTATTGCCATTAATTTCTGTTATTATATCGCCGACTTTAATTCCTGCTATCTCGCCTGGCGACTTTTTTCCGTTTTCCGTATTAACTAAGTGGTGACCAACCACTAATACACCGACTGTATTCAACTTTACACCGATTGATTGCCCTCCAGGAATAACTCGAAAATCTTTTAGAACATTTACGTCAACCTTTTTAATGGGAATACCCGCAAATTCCAAAAGCATTTCATTTTTTCCATTTTCATTTGCTTTGAATGAAACTTTGTTTTTTTCCTGCTCAAGCGTGATATTGCTGTTGGATTTCAAAGTTGCTGTAACCGGGGCTGCTTTTTGAAAAGAAAAATCGTCACCTTCAAAAACGGTAACACTCTTCGGTATATTTACATATTCTCTCATTGGCTGAAAAAAAATAAGGCTAATTAATGAAACAAGGAGAATTCCACCAATCAATTTTCGAAATAACTCTGACTTCAAATTTTTCACTCTCCTCGCTTCTAATTCAACTTGAAATGGCTACATCTTTAATTTTGCCTCCTTGACAAGCATTTATAACTTTGTTCCAAATAAAAAAGCTACCCAAGATGGATAGGAATGGTATCTGGGTGTTATCGGAAGCTTTAGGATAAATGTTGATGTACCAAGGATTGAATAAGATGCCAATATGTTTTATTCGGGTCGTTTTTGGGCGTTGTTGACATATTTGGTCAACATTTCGTCAACAACTTTAAATTTACTTTGTATAAATTATTTACTTTTAATAACTGATTAATCATGAATCATTGATTTTTTTCTTCTATATATAAGAAAAAACTAAACAGCATTTCCTACCAGCTTTAAATTAGCGGCAAAATTTGGATTAATATATATCCTAACCCAGCGTTTTGAATCATGGTCCAGGCTCGTGCATTCAATAACGAATATCGCTTTTTTCTTATTGAAGTAATGGGGCAGGTTAATTAAATAAAGATGAGTAATCTTTTGTAAATTCAAATTCAGAATATAACTTCAAAGGAGGAAAATACTAAAAAAAAATGAAATGAAGGAAGTTACTATGCAAACGATTAAATTAGGAGCCAATAAAACAAACATTACAGAAAAATTAACATCCGCAGAAATGGGTAAACTTTGGGCAACATACATGGGAAACAGTATGTCGAAATGCATTTTAAGCTATTATCTCCAACACGTTGAGGATAAGGATATTAAAACTTTATTAGAAAATGCATTGAAATTAAGCGAAGAACTCTTGAAAACAACAACTGAAATTTTTACTAAAGAAAATTTCCCAATCCCTAAAGGATTTTCACAAGAAGATGTAAATTTAGATGCTCCTCGTCTATTCCAAGATCAATTCTATGTCCATTATCTAAAATATACTTCAAAAGCTGGCGGGAGCATTTATAGTGTAGGAAGTCCTCTTGTATTTAGAAAGGATGTAAAAGAATTTTTTAGATATTGTTTGGATTCTACTATGGATTTAATGGAGCAAATCAAAGAAATATTAATGAATAAAGGGCTTATCGACAAGCCACCATTAATTCCAGTTCCTGATAAGGTGGAGTTTGCTCATCAGGATTTTTTAAATGGTTTCTTTGGTCATGTACGTCCATTGCACGGATTAGAAATTGCTCATCTTTATGATGCTATTGAAAATAATGCAACGAGTAAGGCACTAATTATGGCGTTTGCCCAAGTAGTAAAGGATGAAAAGATTCGCAAATTGTTTGAAAGAGGAAAAGACATTACAACAGAAAATATTAAAAATTATTCGCAAAAGCTACATGATGAAGATTTACCTTCCCTATCTTTTCTGGACGATTTAGTTACAGCATCTACTTTTTCACCTTTTTCGGATAAGATAATGCTCTTTCATAAGATGGATATGTTTTCAATGAAATTTAGAACCTTTGGAAATGCAATGGCTGTAAATGGAAGGCGTGATATTGGGCTAATCTATATTAATTCCTTCATGAAAATTGCAGATTTTGTTCAAGATGCAACAAAAATTATGATTGAGAAAAGCTGGTTTGAACTAGCACCAAGAGCAGCAGATAGAGAAAAATTAGCTTCTGATTAGTTTTTCCAAATTAATTATGGTTTAATTAGGAACAGTCTGGCTCCCAATGTTATGTTTTGTCCTTGAGATATTGTTAAAAATAGGACTAAAAAAGGAGGAAAATTATTAATTGTTCGTTTATTTGGCTTTATTTAGAATTTAATGGAAATAGAAAGAGGAACTTCTGCCTAACAGGATTTCCCTTTCTTAAAATCAAACCCAAGCCTTTCTTAAATAGAGAAAGATTGTGAATTAATGTACTTAAACTATCAGGTGCGATTCTTCAATAGAAAAGGATCGCTTTTCTTATTGAACGAGGTTGAATAAGGGTTTTTATTAGTTGAATTAAGTTTTTAAATGGAAGGGATATATATTCAACAAAAAGAGAATTAAATGAAGGGGAAATACTTATGTGGAGACTCGTATATCTAGCTTTTGGTATATTTAGCATAATCGCGTTATTAATACCAAAAAAGCTAAGTAAAATAGAATTTTACGCTACTTCCTTTTTGCCTTTACCTACGGTGTTACCATTTCCGGCTGCCTGTTTTTTGTAGATTACGGAGCAGAATAGTCGAATAAGGAATCAGTAAAAAGGAGGAGGAAAATGGCATAGAAAGAAAGGGGAATAATGGATAAGGTTTTGAAAAAAGTTATTATACCCATATTACGACAACAAGGATTTAAATTCTTTTCCGTATTTTAGACGAATGAATGAAAAAAATATTGATTGATTAACTTTTCAATTTAACAAATTGAGAGGTTCGTTTGTTGTCGAGTTAGTTGTTTGTCCAAGACAAGGTGTAACAATGGATTGGGGAGAACAAATACCACCAAACAAAGTTACAGCCCATAATATGGACAAATGCTTTAGGTTGAAAGCAAAATCCGAAGATGAAAACGAAATATGGTTTGATTTGGAGAATGCAAAAACGAGGAAGACTTTGGGAAAATTGCTTTAATTGTTGTAAATTTATTAAATATTTCAGACCGTTTATGGATTTCTAAGTTATTTCGCTAACGGGAAAATTAAAGATGTAGCTGTCAATGAAGAATCTTTTCATCTTGGACAATCGGTAGTTTTGTAATCGAGTAGAGGGAAAATAAGCTGACTTATTTTCGCCCCTCTCACAACACCGTACGTACGGTTCGCGTATACGGCGTTTCAATTTATATTACAGTGTATACTTTTAAGTAACGTTCTAAAGAAGAGGGTACTCCCCTCTGCTTTAAACTTTTATTTGAGATTGCTCTTTGAATAACTTTCGATAACCCGATATACCGATACCCTTTTCGGCAGAACGTTAATCCTTTCGCTTCTTCTTCAGGTATTCCTAGTTTTATGAGCGACTTGATTTGTTTTGTCGGTACCTTCCATTGTTTCCAGATGATTACTCTTATTCTCGAGCGTAGCTTCTCATCTATTCGACTCGTTAATTTTTTCATATTTCCGATTCTAAAGTAATTTACCCACTCAAATATGACTTGTTTCAGTTTCATGATTCGGTAGTCTAACGGAACACTCCAGTTTCTCTTTGTCAGTTGTCGAAGCTTCCTTTGAAATTTCTGTACTGAGGTTAGGTGAGGTTTAACTTGGTATCTCTTGTTGTGAAGTCATAGTAATACCCAAATCCTAAGAATTTTAATTCTTTTGGATGAGAGATTTTACTCTTCTCAACATTGACTAGTAATCCTAATTTCTCCTCTATAAATCTCACGATCGATTTCATTACTCTGTTAGCGGCTTTTTCGCTTCTAACAAAGATTAGGGAGTCATCAGCGTATCTTACGAAACGCAATCCTCTACTATCAAGTTCCTTATCAAGTTCGTTTAACATAATATTACTCAATAGTGGACTTAGGTTTCCTCCTTGCGGAGTTCCGACTGGTGTTTCTTCATATTTCCCTTTCACCATGACTCCACTGACTAAGTATTTTCTGATTAAAGAAGATGACATCACCATCATCTATTGTATTGGCAATAATTCGCATGAGTTTATCGTGATGGACTGTATCGAAGAATCTTTCAAGGTCAATGTCTACCACCCAATCGTGTCCATCATTCAGAAATTCCAAACTTTTTATAATCGCCATCTCACAACTTCTTTTTGGTCTAAAGCAGTAGCTGAATTCACTGAATTGCTTTTCAAATATTGGACTGAGATCTTGATGAATGGCTTGTTGAACTTCTCTATCCACTACTGTTGGTATTCCCAACTTGCGCATCTTACCATTTTCTTTTGGGATTTCCACTCTTAAGGCAGCTTGTGGTTGGTATTTTCTTGTTCTGATGCGCTGGCGTAACTCATCCTTGTTCTCTCTCAGATATTGCTTTAGTTCTTCAACTGTTACTCCATCGACCCCACTCGCACCTTTATTTTTATAGACACGCAGGTAGGCTTCGTTCATATTTTGATTACTTAGAATCTGTTCTAAAAGTTACACACTCGTTTCTCCTTCCCTCTCACGTAGTAAGTGATATCCCCATTTTGGTTAGCCTTTGAGATACGCTCATACTTTCCCCATTAATACATTCGGAGTACGTCACTTACGCATTCGTGGTGTTGAAACACTATAAATTGTTCAGCCCTTCATGAATTAATTTCACTACTATGGCTTCTGCTGACTTCTTGCGGCTCCCTTTTTCGACTGTACTTCCGTACATCCACAAGACCTCCCAGGGTAAGACAACTATCTTTCCTCTTTTACTCGCCTGATTTATTCTACAAAGTTACGCACATCTTTTGGACTTTGACTTGTTACGGAGCCTCATCCCTTTATAAAGCCTTAGTATCAGATTTCTGTACGTCGAGCCAAGATTTTATTCCACGCTTCCTCCAGCCCTTATCTCACGATAAGTACCTTGCGCTTCCTTAGTGGTTGGCTGATGTGTACCCCCACAGTGGACTTTCACCACCTAGATAGTTACCATTCCTGGCACACGTAAAAAAAGGACTACTTAAGCAATAGTCCCACATTTGTAATGTTTTAATGTTTATTAAAAAATTCTTCTGTTAATGACTGTACATCTCCTTGCGCCCCTGCTAATTAAGCTCCGTGCCTGAGCCAATGATAATTGAACAAAAACTGCTTGGTCCATGTTGTTTTCCACATCAAACAATGCAAAAGCCTCTCCGTCAACGATGAATACACAAATGAATTCTACTTCTACATCATTAGATCTTGGAGGGCTGGATACAATCTCACAAAGCATGATTTGTCCAGTAGCGAGCAATGCTCTTGCCTCCCTGCGGGAAATTCGAATAAACACGAATTCCTCAAATGCAACATTAGTATCTTCCACTTCAATTTCAACTACAAGAAAAAAGCCATTTCTTCTGGTTTGGAGTATACAATGTGCCCCAATGGAAACAGGATCCCCCATACTCATATACTATCACCTCCTTACTACTATAAAATTCCTTAGCGAAGGAAAGGTGTGGACAAATTGTAAATTAATTTTGGTTTGCTTATCTTAAAATTTATACTATGTAACCTTTGTTAACCTCATAATTAACATTGTGAAATATCCCACTTAAACAAAAGGGGGCGATTCTTCAATAACGTAGGATCGCTTTTTCTTTTTGAAGTAACGACGCAGGTTAGCATTCCTGTAGATCGTTAAATATCAGGTTTGAAAAAAATAGAACCCCTCAGTAAGATACGAGTATAGAGTCCAATCTAACTCAGAGTCTTAAGGAGGAAGCCCTACTATGAATTTTAAAATGCAAGACAAACAAAATCAACTAATAGAAAGAATTTCTGATACACATCTTATTGTTGGTGTAGATATCGCTCAACAACTACACGTCGCGAGAGCTGTTAACTTCCGTGGAATTGTGGTTGGAAATCCCCTTTCTTTTGAAAATAGTGAAGAAGGGTTTATTAAACTATTAAACTGGATCCAAGAGTTAAAAAGACTAAAGAACTTAGAGATAGCAATAGTAGGTATGGAGCCTACAGGCCATTACTGGCTAAACCTATCAAAATGGTTATATAACCAAAACATTGAGGTAGTAACAGTCAATCCCCACTTAGTAAAAAGAAATAAAGAGAATCGTGATAATACCCAATCTAAAAGCGATAAAAAAGATGCACTCGTTATCGCAGATATGGTCAAAAATGGCTACTATTCCTTTATTCGCCCTTCATCAGAATCATATTACTAGAAAATGGTGGCATCGTTTGTTACACAATCAGTCCGCTTTCCGAATAAGAGCTATTCTATTTGCAAGAAAGGAAGTAATTGTTGCAACTGTTCCATTTCATTTAAATGATTAATTACACTCTAGAAAACCCAATGACCAATTCATTGGGTTTTTCTTGTTGCTTATATATTAATTAAGGAGGGAATGGAAAAAATAAAAATAATACAGATTTTAGGAGTGGTAATATGGAAACAGTATGCAACATTTGCGGTAGTGAAAAAGATGATTTCGAAGAACATAAAGAATCAAACGTCTTAATTATTTGTGACAATTGTTTAAAGGAAATTAAATTTTCTAATCTAATTGAACAATTTTTCAGTTAAAGTTCGTATGAGTTTCCAAGTTTTAAATGTAATTGTGAACTTTTGCACTTAAACTAAAAGGTGAGTTAGTTGAAGAAGCTAATCGGAAATGAATATAAAAATGGCTCAGTATTGCGAACTTCCATTTTATATTAATTACAAAACAGAAACAAATACATAGGAAAATTTGGTTACATTTTCAATTACATTATCAGGTTTTGCAATAGTAAACGTAACCAAAGAATAAAATAGCCCATTCTTTTTTTCTGAATGGGCTCATATTATTAGAACATTACTGACCAAGTAGCTGGACCAACTTTTCCATCAGGTGGAGTTGTTGAAATGCCTGATTGGTATATGGAAGAGTTGAAACTATACCAGTTTGAATGGAAGAAGGAAAAGCTAAAAGTCGGCGAATTGTGGGAAGGTGAAAAAAATGAATACCTTTTCCATGCTGGTTATGGGAAACCTCTCTTTCACAATTCTCCCACCCAAAAATGGATTCAATTTATAAAAAAACATAACTTAAAAAGAATTCGACTTCATGATCTTAGCCACACAATGGTGACTTTATTAATTGAAGCCGGAACAAACATTAAAGCAATTTCTAAACGCGCTCGCCATAAAAACACCGGAATTACATCAGACATTTATGGACACATTACCAAAAAAGTCAGTCGGGAAACAGCTGACAAATTTGATCGTTTTGACCCAAGAAAAAAAATAGTCAACAGTTCGTCAACAAGATGACTTTTATCTTGATGAATCGCAAAATAAAAAGCCCTTAAACCTTGATATACCAACGGTTTAAAGGGCTTTAAATTTAATAACTTTTGGACAAAGCTACCCAAGATGGATAGCATTTCAAATTTTTTTGGTTTTTTCTGCTAATTGTAATAGTTCCCCTGCATGTTGCTTAGTAAGATCAGTGATTTCCACACCAGAGATCATCCGGCCTATTTCCTTAATTTTATCATGTTCATTTAGTGGTGTAACAGAGGTAGTCGTCCTTCCACCCTTAATATTCTTGGAAATATATAAATGAGTGTCAGCCATTGCAGCGACTTGAGGCAAATGTGAAATACATAAAACTTGTGAATCAGTAGCCACTTTATATATTTTTTCAGCAATCGCCTGCGCCACTCTTCCACTTACCCCAGTATCCACTTCATCGAAAATAATGGAGGTGACTCCTTGATGCTTGGAAAAAATACTTTTTAATGCCAGCATAATCCGAGATAATTCTCCCCCTGATGCCACTTTTGATAATGGTTTTAACGGCTCCCCTGGATTGGTGGAAATATAAAATTCTACATGATCCATACCTGTTCTTGAAAAATGATCCGAATCTGTTTCAAAGCGAATGTCAAATATGGTTTTTGCCATATACAATTCCTTTAATTCTTTATGTATTAACTTTGTCAGTTTTTCAGCCCATTTTTTTCGAAGTTCACTTAATTGTTTGGCTTCCAATAACAGGTCTTTTTGCAATGAAGCCAGCTCTTTTTCTAATGCCCCTATATGCGTCTCTTTATTTTGCAAGGTCTCTATTTCTTCTTCTATCTTTGCAGCATATTCAAGGATTTCCTCAATTGTTTTTCCGTATTTACGTTTTAACTGGTTCATTTCATTTAAACGCTCTTCAATCTCGTTTAATCTGTGAGGATCAAATTCTAAACCATCCAATTCATTGCGAATGGACCCTACGGCATCCTCCAATTGGTAGTAGCAATTAGAAATGACATCATATAAATCTTTATAGGCTGTATCAAGCGCTGCAGCGTCCTCCAGGTGACCCATGGCCAACCCAAGCCAATCAAGCCCTTTTTGTTCACCATTTAAGGCTGTATAGCCTAATTGAAAAGATTCATAAATCCGTTCAAAATTAGCCAGCCTCCGCTTTTCTTCCGTTAATGCTTCATCTTCCCCAGGTTTTAACCCAGCCTTTTGAATTTCATCTAATTGAAAAAGGATTAAATCGAGGCGGTGAGCCATTTGTTGATCATTCTCACTTAAGGTTCGCAGTTTTTGACGTGTTTGTTCAAATTTACGGAAGATTTCTTGATATTCTTCAAGAGAATCAAGTATTTCTTCCGCGCCAAATTGATCAAGTAAAGGTAAATGGTGAGATTCATCCATTAATTCTTGATGTTCATGCTGACCATGGATGTCCACCAGTGCCGCCCCCATTTCCCGCAATGTAGAAATCGTCACTAATTTTCCATTAATACGGCATACACTTTTTCCACTGCGGAAAATATCTCTTCGAAGGACAATCATGCCTTCTTCAATATCAATTCCAAATTCCATAGCTCTTTCATAAACCGGATGATTTTCATCATCCATTTGAAAAAGACCCTCGAGTTCTGCTTTTTCTTCCCCATGACGAACAAATTCAGACGATCCTCTGCCACCTACCAACAAGTGAATAGCATCAATAATGATAGATTTTCCTGCACCTGTTTCTCCTGTTAAAACGGTTAGTCCTTTGTCAAATGACACTGATAACTGCTCAATTATCGCAAAGTTTTTAATTGATAACTCAGATAACAAGGATCTCCCCCCAATTAAAGCATATCCAAGAAACGCTTCGTGATAATTTCTGTATCCTCTTCCGATCTGCAAATGATCAGCATCGTATCATCACCACAGATTGTACCTAAAATTTCATCCCAATCTAGATTATCAATAAGAGCCCCAATTGCCATTGCATTTCCTGGTAAACATTTCATCACCAGCATATGACCGGCAGAATCAATTCGTACAAAGGCATCAACTAAGGCGCGTTTTAATTTTTGTAATGGATTAAATCTTTGATCCGCCGGTAGACTGTATTTATAACGACCGTCACTTAATGGAACCTTCACAAGATGCAATTCCTTTATATCTCGGGACACGGTTGCTTGAGTCACATTATAACCAGCATTTTTCAATTCATCGACAAGGTCATCCTGTGTTTCAATATCGTTATTAGCAATAATTTCTCTGATTTTGATATGGCGTTGGCCCTTATTCATACTTTCACTCCTGTTTACCCTTCGAATATTAGTACTATGAGTACTTTCTACCCATATGTTAGCCCATTTTCGTGAAATTGTACAATTAAAATTTATAAAAATACAGGATTATACAAAAAAGGATAAGCCCAAGCTTATCCCTTATATTTGTTAGCTATGAAATTCCTCATGAGCTGCATCTACGACTTCTTTTGGAGTAACAGGTAGGCCATTCACACCTGTCTCTCTTTCACCTTCCCATTTAAGGTGGAGAAGAAATTCTATATTTCCTTCTCCTCCTGTAATAGGTGAAAAAGACAGATTAATGGCAGCATACCCTTGCGAGATGGCAAACTGTATAATTTTTTCAATTACTTCAATATGGACCTTTTTCTCACGTACAATACCTTTTTTTCCAACCTGCTCACGCCCCGCCTCAAATTGTGGTTTTACCAGAGCAACGATGTCACTCCCAGGGACCAACAATGTTCTTAAAACGGGTAGTATTAAGGTTAATGAGATAAATGAAACGTCAATCACTGCAAAATTCGGCATCTCTCCAGACAAATCAGCCGGAGTCACATAACGAAAATTCGTCCGTTCCATAACCACAACTCGTTCATCCTGCCGTATTTTCCAGGCCAATTGGTTGTAGCCAACATCAAGTGCATACGACATTTTAGCGCCATTTTGCAGGGCACAGTCAGTGAAGCCGCCTGTGGAGGCTCCAATATCAATCATCACTTTATCCAAAACACTGACATCAAAAACCTTAAGAGCTTTCTCCAACTTTAAACCGCCTCGACTGACATAAGGAAGGATGTTTCCTTTCACCTGTAGCGGAATGTCCACTTTAACCTTTTCCCCGGGCTTATCCAATCGCTCTTCATTTGAATAAACAAGGCCGGCCATTATGGCTCTTTTTGCTTTTTCTCTTGTTTCAAATAACCCTCGTTCAACTAATAAAACATCTATTCGTTCTTTATTTTTCATGAAGTAATGCCCTTTGTTGTTTTTTACTGGTCAAAAGCGAGATTCTTTTGACCACTTCTTTGGTTGTAAAATTAATTTCCTCTAACAGTGAACCAACATCACCGTGTTCAATAAATTGATCCGGAATTCCCATACGGTCAATTTGGGCATGATAAAATTCTTGATCATGGGCATACTCTAAAACAGCACTGCCGAATCCCCCTTGTAGAATTGCCTCTTCAATTGTCAGAATAGGAATATTTTCTTTAAGAATATGATTCAGCATGTTTTGATCCATTGGCTTGATAAAGCGAGCATTGACCACTCTTACTGAAACACCTTGTTTTTCAAGCTGTTCTGCTGCCTCCATGGCCATTGGGATGGTTGTGCCAAAGGTTAAAATGACAGCATCTTCCCCTTCTTTCAGCACTTCCCAGGTACCAATAGGAATCTTTCTAAATTCCGTATCCATCGGTACACCAATTCCGTTTCCACGAGGGAATCTCATCGCGATTGGCCCTTCATCATAGTTTAAGGCCGTATATACCATATGCTGCCCTTCATTTTCATCTTTTGGCATCATTAAAACAATATTTGGAACATGCCTTAAAAAGGCAATATCAAATACCCCTTGATGCGTTTCGCCATCAGCTCCAACTAATCCGGCGCGGTCAATCCCGATAAACACATTTAGGTTTTGACGGCAAATATCATGAACTACCTGATCATAGGCTCTTTGTAAGAAGGTAGAATAAATCGCTAAAAAAGGCTTCATATTCTGAGTTGCTAGTCCGGCAGCCACCGTTGCGGCATGCTGCTCCGCAATCCCGACATCATACATTCGATCCGGGAATTCACTAGCAAACCCTTCAAGTTTAGAACCTACCGGCATAGCCGGAGTGATTGCCACGATACGGTTATCCTCACGTGCAAGGTTACGGACGGTTTCACTAACAAGACTGCTCCATGCTGGCGGCAGCTTTTTATTTGGTTTTACGAAATCACCGGTGTCCATTTTATATGGACCTGTTCCATGCCAAGTTCCAACTTTATCAGACTCTGCAGGATGAAATCCCTTGCCCTTTTTGGTAATCACATGCAGCAATACTGGACCTTCCGTTTTTTTGGCGTAGTTAAGATTCTCAGACAGTGCATCAAAGTTGTGCCCATCAATGGGGCCTAAATAGGTAAATCCTAACTCTTCGAAAAACATACCTGAAACAAATAAATATTTTAAGCTATCCTTGACCCTTTCAGCGGTTGCTGCAAGTTTTCCACCCACTGCAGGCACTTTTTTAAGCAATAATTCCAATTCATCTTTTACCCATTGGTATTTACCCGCGGTCCGTAATTGCCCAAGGATATTGTGGACCGCCCCGACATTAGGGGCTATGGACATCTCGTTGTCATTTAAGATCACAATCATGTCCTTTTTTTCATGGCCAATATGATTCATGGCTTCTAGTGCCATCCCACCAGTTAGAGCACCGTCACCAATGACAGGAACCACAAAGAATTTTTCTTTTTTTAAATCTCTGGCAATGGCCATTCCCATTGCGGCAGAAAGGGATGTAGAGCTATGCCCTGTTTCCCAAACATCATGCTCACTTTCCGTTCGTTTCGGGAATCCGCATAACCCTTTAAATTGGCGCAATGTATCAAATTCACAAGCTCTGCCCGTTAAAATTTTGTGAACATAGGATTGATGCCCTACATCCCAAAGAATTTTGTCTTTTGGACTATTAAAGCATTTATGTAAAGCAATGGTTAATTCAACCACACCTAAATTTGGCCCGATATGGCCGCCAGAAACGGAAAGCTTTTCAATTAAGAACTTCCGTATGTCTTGACTAAGGCCCTCCAATTCTTTGTTGGACATCCCTTTTAAAAAGGAGGGGTCTTTTATTGATAACAGATCCATTTATGGATCACTCACTTTCATACTTTTTCTTACACATGTCATTATACTATTAATACCTTTTAATGTTAAAAATAGCCGTCCACATATAGTGATAACGGCATGACAACGTTTTCGACATTAATATCAATTATAACACACCATTATCATTGCTACAAATCCCAATAGAATTAATGGTCACGGGATGCAATTAAATCTGTAATTTCCAAGAGCAGTTCTGTTTTTATTCCAGTTTTCTCTAAATGGAATTTCGCCTTATTTATTTGGTTTTTTAGTGCGGCTTTTGCTCCTTCTAATGATAATAACTGTGGATAGGTACTTTTATGATTAGCCGTATCACTTCCAACAGGTTTGCCAATCAATTGTTGATTTCCAATTAAATCTAATATATCATCTTGGATTTGGAAGGCAAGTCCAAGGTGATGAGCAAAAGTTAATAAATTTTTAACCTGTTCTTGTCCTGCCTTTGCTAATATAGCTCCAGCCAATACACTATAGCAGAGTAATTTCCCGGTTTTATGAATATGAATATACTCCAATTCCTCTAAAGAAAGGGCTTTATCTTCCCCTTCCATGTCGGCTACTTGACCGCCAACCATGCCTTCTGCACCTGCTGCTTTTGCCAGTTCAGTTAATAATTTTACTTTTACTTCCGGAGGTGCTAGTTCATTTGGGGTTTTACATAGCACTTCAAAACTATAGGTTAACAAGGCGTCGCCAGCCAGCGTGGCAACGGCATCTCCAAACACCTTATGATTCGTCGGTTTCCCCCTGCGAAGATCGTCATTATCCATGCTTGGCAAGTCATCGTGAATCAATGAATACGTATGTATCATCTCAATCGCCGCAGCCACATTCAGCCCGTTTTTTGGATCCATCCCGAAGGCGTTTAAGGTTGCAAACAATAAAAGTGGACGAATTCTTTTCCCCCCTGCCTGGAGAGAATAAATCATTGACTCCTTTAGAACTGCCGGTGCATTTAACGTTTCAACTTGGTTTCGAAGTTCCTGTTCTAAAAGCTGTTTATATTCCAGCGTAAATGCTTCTAAAGCGTTGCTCGCCAACTTCTATTCCTCCTCATCTATAGTAAAACTCTCGGTGCGTCCGTCCTCCGTAATAATTTGGGTTAATTGTACTTCTACACTTTTCAATTTATCATGACAAAGTTTTGATAACTCCATTCCCTCTTTATAAAACAGGATCGCTTTTTCTAAAGGGACATCACCTTCTTCAAGCTTATCAACAATCTGCTCCAGCTTGGTCATGGCCTCTTCAAAGGTTAAATTTTTCTCATTCTCCACGATTATCTCTCTCCTTTATGGTTTCCACTTTACAGTAAAGACTGCCATCTGATAATTGAACCTGAACGGTATCCGCTTCTTTTATCTGATGAACGCTCTTTATAATCCGATCATCCTCTGTATAGGCTAAGCTATAGCCGCGCTCCATGATTTTTAAGGGACTCAAGGCCTGCAAAGTAGCAATCATACGCTCAAAGTCAGTTTGCTTTTTTAATAAAATTTGCTGGATATTTCGCTCTAAATCTTTTTGTGTACGTTCGAACAGGATCTTAGCATCTTTTAATGCTGAATTAGGGTGGTTTCGCTGTAATCGCTTTACCAATCCATCCTGCTGTTCCTTTTTTATACTTACTAATCTTGTTGTGCCGCGAACCAGCCTTTCTGTTACTTTATCAACCTGTTCAAGCTTTTGTTCGTACAGCATATGGGGATATCGAAAAGCATAGGATTTTTGAACTCGATTAAATCGTTCTTTTTCAAAACGCAGCTGTTCTTGCATGGCCCTCATAAGGCGACTTTGCTGCTGTAATACTCTGTGCATAAGTTCTTCAATATGTGGAACAGCCATTTCCGCAGCACCTGTTGGGGTCGGGGCACGAAGATCTGCCACAAAGTCCGCAATTGTAAAATCTGTCTCATGACCTACAGCCGAAATGATGGGGATTTTCGATTGAAAAATGGCCCTGGCGACCATCTCCTCATTAAATGCCCATAATTCTTCAATAGAGCCTCCTCCACGCCCCACAATTAATACATCAATTTCCTTCAAATGATTGGCCCTTTCTATTGCCTTGACAATCGAAGGCGCAGCATTGTCACCTTGTACAAGTGCTGGGAAAACCAAAATATTAGCAATGGGATATCGTCTTTTTAAAGTTGTAATAATGTCCCTGATGGCGGCACCAGTAGGAGAGGTGATAACACCAACTGTTCCTGGATATAACGGCAGCCTTTTTTTGACTTCGGGAGCAAATAATCCTTCCTCAGCAAGCCTTTGCTTTAGCTGCTCATAGGCCAAAAATAACTCACCAATTCCATCAGGCTGCATTTCTTTAATATATATTTGATATTGCCCACTTGATTCGTAGACTGTAATATCGCCTTTTACAATTACCTTCATTCCGTTTTCCGGTGCAAACTTCATGGCTCGCGAATGACTTGAAAACATGACTGCTAGGATTCGGGCTTTTTCATCCTTTAAGGTAAAATACATATGTCCACTGGAGTGCTGTTTAAAATTTGAAATTTCTCCTCTTACATGGACATCATGCAAATGCGGGTCGGCATCAAATTTTCTTTTTATGTATTTTGTTAACGCATGTACAGTTAAGTATCTTTCCTTCTGCATAGGGATACTCCTTTATTTCGAGCTCTAGAACATAAAAACTGTCCTTATCTATTATAAAGTTCATTCCTATTTTTGTCTGTAAATGAACAAAAAGGAACTATTTAAAATAATAGATAAGGACAATCCTAATTATGATCTTTCTGCACTTTCACGGGCAGATTTTAAGGTATTATACATAAGCATGGTAATGGTCATCGGGCCCACTCCTTTGGGAACAGGTGTAATATACCCTGCTACTTCACTCACTTCATCAAATGCGACATCACCACAAAGTTTTCCAGCTTCATTACGGTTAATGCCAACATCGATAACAACAGCGCCTTCTTTAATATGGTCAGCTGTAATAAAATTAGCGATCCCGACTGCAGCTACAAGGATATCGGCTTGTCTTGTATGAAACTTTAAATCCTTTGTTTTGGAGTGACAATACGTAACTGTTGCATGCTGATTCAATAATAATTGACCAACTGGTTTGCCTACGATATTGCTTCTTCCGACCACAACAACATCTTTACCAGCAACCGAAATCCCTGCCTCTTCAAGCATTACCATAATTCCAAAAGGGGTGCAAGGTAAAAAGGCATTTTGTCCGGTCATCATTCTGCCAATATTAATAGGATGAAAACCATCCACATCTTTATCAGGTGAAATGGATTCTATGACTTTCGTTTCATCAATATGCTTAGGTATCGGTAATTGAACCAAAATGCCATGAATTTGTTTATCATTATTCAATTCATGAATTTTGTCAAGTAGTTCGCCTTCTGAGGTTTCCTCTGGTAATTCAATTAAAACGGAATACATACCCAATTCTTTGCAGGCCTTTTCTTTGTTTTTTACATATGTACGAGAAGCATGGTTATCCCCAACTAGGACAACTGCCAACCCCGGAACGATCCCATTTTCCTTTAAGCTTTTTACTTCCTCTGCAATCTCTTGTCTTTTTTTGTCGGCAATTTCTTTTCCACTAATAATAACTGCGGTCATTTTCAACTCTCCCCTTTTAAAGTAAAAATTTCCGTAAACTGTGTTTTAAAGGTTTTGTTTAATTTTAGAAAGGACACCATTGATAAATTTGCTTGACTGGTCATCTCCATAGATTTTTGCAATTTCAATAGCTTCGTCAAGGACAACATTACCCGGAACTTCCGTACTTAAAAATTGTAATTCATAAACTGACATTCTAAGAATGTTGCGGTCAACCGTTGCCAATCTTTCTAGTGACCATTTTTCGAGATTTTCAGTCAGCAGCTTGTCGATTTCCGTTTTATGTTCATACACCCCATTAACAAGCTTTGACAAATACTCGTCACTGGCCTCCTCTTCTAATACATACTCAATAGCTGACTTAGGGTCGCTATCACTTACATCAATTTGAAAAAGTGCTTGTAAAGCCTTTTCCCTAGCTGTTCTTCTTTTCATTATAACTTTAACTCCTTTAGAGGTTTTAAGAAATTTTGGTCTAAATATTATACATCCTATAGTATTAATCTAATTGTAATGGATAGACACATAAAAAGATAATAGCATATCTATTTTAGATTCGCACATGTATACCTGATTTTATTTTAACTTTCCTTTCAAAAAGGCTCTGTTGATTTCCGCTCCAGGCACTTCGCTCCAATCAACAGGGTATAAAATCAACAGTTTTCTTTAACACAGCCTTAAAAAAAGAAAAACCAAAGGATAGCGCTTCCTTTGGTTTCTCTTGGTTATACTTCTTCTTCTATTAAGGCTTCTTGTTTCTGAGTTTCAAATTGAACGCCCACAACGTGAATGTTCACTTCTTCGGCTTCAAGAGCAGTCATATTTAACAACGCTTGACGAATATTTTCTTGAATTTTACCGGCAACACTTGGAATAGAGATTCCAAATTTCATTAAACAGTAAACATCAATTTTTATGCCCGTCTCTGTAAGTTCAACCTTTACACCCTTACCGTGATTCTTTTTGCCAAGACGTTCAACAACACCAGCAGCGAAATTGCCGCGCATACTGGCGACACCTTCCACCTCAGATGCAGCGATTCCTGCGATTACTTCAATCACTTCAGGTGCAATTTCAATCTTCCCTAGACCGTTATTTTCTTGCTCCATCTCCAGGATATTATACTCGCTCAACTAAAACACCTCCAGATTTTAGACAGACTTCATCACATCATATAGCTCAAGGAATTTGGTATTAAATTGTCCTTCTACAAACTTTTCATGCTCAAGGAGCTTTAGATGGAATGGAATAGTTGTATGGATTCCTTCCACTACAAATTCGCTTAAGGCGCGTTTCATTCTGGCAATCGCTTCATCCCTTGTGCTTCCATATGTGATAATTTTCGCAATCATGGAATCATAGTAAGGTGGAATGCTATACCCTGGATAGGCAGCAGAATCAACACGAACTCCTAAACCTCCCGGCGGTAAATACATATTAATTTTACCTGCGGAAGGAAGAAAATTCTTTTCCGGATTTTCAGCATTGATTCTGCATTCAATTGCCCATCCGTTAAATGTTACATCCGCTTGTGACAACGATAATTTTTCACCGTTTGCAACTCGGATTTGTTCTTTAATCAGATCAATTCCGGTCACTAGTTCCGTTACAGGATGTTCCACTTGTATTCTTGTATTCATTTCCATAAAGTAAAATTTGCGATTGCGATAATCATATATAAATTCTACCGTTCCTGCACCTGAATAATCAACTGCTTTTGCAGCTTTTACTGCTGCATTTCCCATTTCTGCCCTAATTTCGCCATCTAATGCTGGTGAAGGGGTTTCCTCAAGCAACTTTTGCAGTCGGCGCTGGATCGAACAATCCCGCTCGCCCAAATGAATAGTGTTTCCATAATTATCTCCCAAGACTTGAATCTCGACATGACGAAAATCTTCAATATATTTTTCAATGTACACGCCTGGGTTTCCAAAAGCAGTTAATGCCTCTTGTTGGGTGATATTAATCCCTTTGATTAATTCCTGCTCATTTCTGGCAACTCGGATTCCTTTACCGCCACCTCCTGCCGTTGCTTTAATAATAACAGGAAATTGAATACGTTCTGCCAGTTCTAATGCTTCGTCAACATCGTTGATAATACCGGTTGAACCCGGAACAATCGGTACACCAGCTTCTCTCATGGTTTCTCTTGCAATGTCCTTTGTGCCCATCTTGGTGATTGCTTCAGGGCTTGGACCCACAAAAGTAATATTGCATTCTCGGCATAGCTCAGCAAAATCAGCATTTTCGGCTAAAAATCCATATCCCGGATGAATGGCATCACAGCCCGTCAATTTTGCGACACTTATTATATTGGTCACGTTTAAATAGCTGTCCTTGGATGAAGTAGGACCAATACAGTAAGCTTCATCAGCTAACTGAACGTGAAGGGCTTCACGGTCTGCTTCGGAATAGACAGCGACGGATTCAATTCCCATTTCGCGACATGCACGAATGATCCGGACTGCTATTTCTCCTCTGTTCGCAATTAACAGTTTTTTTATCATGGGTTACGCTCCTTATTCAGGCTTTACTAAAAATAATGGCTGTCCATATTCTACTAATTGCCCATTTTTCGCGAGAACTTCAACAATTTCTCCATTCACTTCAGCCTCTATTTCGTTAAATAACTTCATTGCTTCCACAATACAAACGATGGAATCCTTTGTTACCTTCGAGCCTGCTTTTACGTATACATCTGCATCTGGACTTGAAGATGCATAGAAAGTTCCTACCATTGGTGAAGTGATCTTATGTAGGTCTGTTTCCGTTGTCTCAACTGCTGCAACTTCAACAGGTTGTGTGGTTTCTTGCTTAACTTCCGCTACATGAGTAGCAGGTGTTGAAACAGGCATGACTGGAGCCTGAGCTGCCATCGGCTGAACTGCCTGAATGACAGGCTGGACAGTTGCAGTAGTCACAGCACCACTCTTTTTCATTTTGATTTTTGAACCTTCGTTTTCATATACAAATTCATCAATGCTTGATTGATCTACCAATTTAATAAGTTCGCGTATTTCTTGAACCTTTAACATTGTTTACACCCCTTGTGCTATTAAAATTATTACTAGATACTAATACTATACGATAATACCTTGTCTAAGTTCAATCATCTAAATTTGGGAATCAGGTGTTTTTGGCACTGAGTTCTTATTTTATAGTAATATTTTTTATGCAAAATGTAAATTTTGTAATTGTCATTAAATTCTGTAAAAAAACAACTCTCCATAAAAAAAAGGAAAGCCAATGCTTTCCTCCTTTGTTATTTTGCCGCTTGGAAGGTAACAGCAACAAAGTTTGTTTCGCCAATTTCTTTTTTAACTTCTTGAATGATTTTATTTGCTTCTGATGGAGATGGTTTATTTTTGGACTTGACAGTAACACTAACCTTTGCTCCATCTGCTCGTACTAGTGCATCTTCGTATCCCATGGTTTTAATCATCGTTTCAAGAAGTTCTTCCTTTTGGGCTGTTTCGTTTAATTTTTGCATTTGGTCTTTTGCTTTCATCCGCTCATCTGCGGGTAGATCTGTCGAAGCCATCGTTGCTGTCAATTCTTCCTTTAACTCGCTGCGAGAATCCTCAAGTTTCATGCGAAGTTCTTCGAATTGAGCATCCCCGGCAATGGTAGATACCACCGTTTTTCCATTTTTGGCTTCTGATTTTGTTTTTTGTGTGTTTTTAGCCGTCTCAGTTTTTGCCTTTTGTTCAACTGTTGCCAAATCAGCATTTTTTTGCTCGGGTGAGGTGATATAGTAGACTGATAGGACTACTACTAAACTTAACATTGTTAATAACCAAACCGTTTGTTTTTTCAATAGCATGATAAAATCCCCCTTTATTTTTTCGGAAATACGCCAACTCGATAGCTAGGTACTCCTAATGCTCTTGTTACTGCTTCAACAATCCATTTTTTCACCTGGATATTATCTGCTCCTTTGGCTACTACCATGACACCACGGATCGCAGGCTTCTTGGTTTCGACGACAATTGGAACTTCTTTATCACCATTTCTGATGATGACCAGCGTCTCATCAGAAGATGATTCTTGAACTTTTCTTTGACCGCCCTCACGATCTGCTTCTTCTGTTGTTTGCGATTTGACTGATTTATTTTTTTCCAGCACTTTTTTATCTGATGAATCAATCGTTACAACCACGGTGACATCATCAACCCCAAGAATTTCCTGCAGTGCTTTTGTAAGCCGCTTTTCGTATTTTTCTTCATATTCAGCTATATCCTTGTTTCCTGAACTTTTGCTGAGGCCAAAGGTAGGAACATCCTCTGCTGCTGCTTTTTGATTCGTTGCGGCAGGTAAATTGGCAGTACTGGTGTCATTCTTGAAGAGGATATTTCCGACAAGCATAAATGCTGCTCCAACACATAAAACCAATAGCATATACTGATATTTTCCCGGCTTTTTATCTGACTTCCCATCGTTTTTCAGCTGCTTTTTAAGCCAAGATAATGGTCCACGATTATTATCCATTTTCTTTTGAGATCCCCCCTTCTACGGAAACTTCGATTGTTCCTTTGGTTACATTCCATTTTTTCGAAAGAAATGCAGCAATTTTTTCAGTTTCTTCTGTTGGTTTTTTAGAAGGAAGAGGTGTATCAGTGTTTATTTCTATAGGTTTTACCGCTTCGACTGTCTTCTCACCTGATTCTGGCTGTTTCAGAAGAACCATTACCTTTTGGAGGTTTTTCGGGAAAGCTTGGTCACTTGCTTCGTTTGTTTGAACGTCAATTCTTGCGATCTCCAATCCGTATTGTTCCATCAACTCCTCTTTCACGTCCTTTTTCAGTTGGACAGCCATTTCTTCTAAAATATATGCATCTTGAGAGGCTTGTATTTCTTTTTTCTTTAAATCTATAGAATTTTTTAGATTTTTTTCTCCAGGAGTTTGGTAGGAAGGAATAGAGGCCAGGGTTGTTTCAAAATCCTTGGAGATTAATTTAAATAACGGGGTTAGAATTATAGCGATTAAGAGTAATCCTGTTACCATTTTGGTATATTTTTGCATGCTGGAATTAGGAATAAGCATATCTATAACAGTAGCTAGCAAGATAAATAGGATGATATTCGTTACCCATTCTTTTAAGAACTCCAACGTAGATCCCCCCTATCGCATCATCATAGTCAAATTTCCTGCAGCCACAATAACGGTAATACTTAAAAAGAACATCAAAGATACGATTCCTAACGCAGCAAACACATAAATGACACTCTTACTGATAATATCTAGACATTTAATAATGGGCCCTCCTCCCAATGGCTGGAGAATGGCAGCTGCAAACTTGTAAATAAAGGAGATCATCAGAATTTTAAAAGCAGGAAAGGCAACGATAATCAGCAGAATGGCAACGCCGGCAATTCCCACTGAATTTTTTAATAACACTGAAGCACTAACCACCGTATCTGTCGCATCGGTAAACATTCTCCCAATTACTGGTATAAAATTACCAGTAATAAATTTAGCAGTTCGAATGGTTATGCCATCTGTCACAGCGGCAGATGCTCCCTGTACTGAAATTACTCCTAAAAATACTGTCAGGAACAGCCCCATTAGTCCGATACTCCAATTTCTGAGCAACTGGGCTAATTGGGTAACTTTATATTGCTCAGACATTGTACTGACAATGCTAAGCAGTGTAGCCAAAAATAGCAGTGGAAGAATAATATATTGCATGAAGATCCCGCTTACATTCATTAAAAACAAAATGACGGGGTGAAAAAATGCTGCTGATACCAGTCCACCTGAGGCAGCTATTAATGCCAGCAGCAACGGGATTAATGCAAGCACAAAGGAAATCATCGTCCCAATGGCCTCATTTGTATAACTGATGGCGATATGAAAACTGTTTAGTGCTAAAATAACGAGAACCATATAGACAATGGCATAGGCAACCTTACTAATATTGCTCTTTTCAAAAGCATTTTGCATAGATTGCAGGAACATGCTGAATACCGCCAACATGATTAAAGATCCTAGCAATTTGCCATTTGC
This sequence comes from Neobacillus solisequens, assembly GCF_051233465.1. Lineage (NCBI taxonomy): Bacteria > Bacillati > Bacillota > Bacilli > Caryophanales > Bacillaceae > Neobacillus > Neobacillus solisequens. Next base: position 54,404 of record NZ_JBKFGJ010000013.1, read on the forward strand.
GACAAATTCATGAAAGATGAACTTTAGAAATCCCAGCCCCCATTGTTTAAGGGAGAATTTTTTTTCACCTTTGATAAAATCATATAGGCTCCCCTTTTGACTTTCAGGAAGGTATCCACCATATTTCTCTGTAATGTCTTCCCAAAATTGCTTCAGTTCAGTTAAATCCAATGTTTCTAGCTGAGAATCTACCATTTCCTGCGGTGAAAGAGGTTTTGACGTTTCTTGAGGCTCCTGGGCAGCTTGGACTTGTGGAATCAGAAAAAAATAGAATAAAAGGATGGTAATAGGAATCAACTGCAGCTTTTGCTTCATTTAACACACCTCTTCTTTTAAAAAGAAACTGCCTTGGCTAGCTTGGAATGAGATTAATAATGGTTTCAATGAGCACGGTCAAGATCGGTATCGCCATCGCTAAAATGATTACTTTACCTGCCAATTCAATTTTTGAGGCAATTGCACCTTGACCTGCATCCTTCGTAATTTGTACAGCAAATTCCGCAATATAAGCTATGCCGATGATTTTAAGAATGGTCTCAACATAAACTAAATTCACCTTGGCATTAACTGCCAGCCTTTCGAGCATATTAATAATTTCGTATATTTTATCTACTAAGAAAAGAAAGATTGTACAGCCCACGAACACAATTAACAAGAAGGCAAAATTTGGTTTTTGCTCTTTAATAATTAAAGCGAGAAAGGTGGCTACGAGAGCGATTCCGACTATTTTAATGATTTCAATCGTAGAGCCCTCCTTTCTATTGGAACAAAAAGACAGATTTTATTTTTTGGAATAAATCGTCAACAATCGAAGCAACTTGAAACAGGATGTAAATAAAGCCAAACAGGGTAACCCACTGGGCATATTCCTTTTTGCCAACCTGATCGAGTACTGTATGCAAAAAGGCAACGACAATCCCCACTCCGGCGATTTTAAAAATGATGTCTACTTCTAAACCCATTGCTTTTCCCCCTAAAATAATAAAATAATCAGTAATAGGCCCGACAGGAATCCCAGACTCTTTACCATTTTTTCATATTTTGCCTGCGCCTGAATGGCGTCTGCCTCCTCTCTTTCCAAATGAGATAGAGTCAGCATAATGTGTTTTTGCTGGGACAAGCGATCATGCCGGCCAAGGGTCTCCCCAAACTGCTTCATAATTTCAAATTCCCCTTGTTTTAGTGCGGTTGACTTCCATACCTCTTTTAAACTTGACTCCCATGCTTCTTTTACCGTAGTTTCCGTATCAGCTAATTTCTTTGCAAATGTTTCAAAAAAGTGGGACAGAGGCTTTGTCAACTGAGCTGCTAAACGCCTTGAAGCTTCGTGCAAGGGGGTATGTCCATACATAATCTCGGCTTCTAAGGATTGCAGAGCAGACCGCAGTGCCCTGAGCTGCCGTGGCCGCTCACTTAAATGTTTAGCTGCCTCAAATCCTGTTACAGTTGTCGCAACGATAATAAAAATCGCTCCAATCAGTTTAACCATTTATGTCACACTCACTTTTACGTTCATGTCTTTACCCATTTCATCGAGAATGTGGGTAATCGTCCCAGGACCTGTTTTTCTGCTTAAAACGACAAACCGCTGAAAAATTCCCTGGCTAAGAATTTCCTTTAACGTTGGCCGACACTTTATCTCTTCCAAACTGCTGCCATGCGTGGTCATCATTAATTGTATCCCGGCGTGCACAGCTTCTTGAATCGCAGCCGCATCCTCCATTCGCCCGATCTCATCAACAATTAATACATCCGGGCTCATAGAGCGAATTAACATCATCATTCCCTCCGCCTTTGGACAGGCATCGAGGACATCTACACGATTGCCAAACGTCATTTGTGGAATTCCATTCACACAGCCTGCAATTTCGCTTCGTTCATCAACAATTCCTACTTTACATGCTGGGATGCCCAGTTGAACGCTTCCAGTTGAAATAAATCTGGCAATATCACGCAGCAACGTTGTTTTTCCTGTCTGCGGCGGTCCAATAATCATCGTGTTCTTCCATTTCCCTTCGAATAGAAAGGGGAGAATGGAATCAGCAATTCCTACCTTTTCCCTGGCAATTCTTATATTAAAAGACGATATATCTGTGATCGCTTTGACCTTCCCATCCTCAAGAATTACTTTTCCGGCCAAGCCAATTCGATGTCCTCCCGATACCGTTATATACCCTCGCTTTAATTCCTCTTCCAGTGCATAAATAGAATGATGGCTTATTTTATTCATCAATTGAAAAGCATCTTCAGGTTCAACTATATTGGTTAGAAAGTGGGGGGCTCCTCTCATCGTTAATTCGATAGGTCGTCCAATCCGGATCCGTATTTCTTCCAGTGCTTCGATTTGGGCAGGAGGGATCTGATGCAGGAGTGATACAATCTTTTTAGGTAAAAAGTTCAGGATTGTTTCCATAATTAGCTATCTCCCTTTTTGCTCGTCTCATTAATTAAAATGTATTCATGCTTGGACACAATATGACTTTCAAATCTGGCAAATCTTCCAAATTTATCTCTCAATCTATTTTTTCCCCTTTTAATAGAAAATCGGAAAGGTACTTTTTATAGGCTAAAGCATATTTATATATGGATTACACGATAAAGGTGGGGAAAGAATGTATCCATATCAGCAGCCGCAAAAAAATAAACCCCCGGAAAAACCATTTGATTTGAAAGTAAACGGAGAAGGAGAATTGATGGTCCAACCGGATTCTGCCTCCGTTAATTTAGGGGTTATTACAGAAAGTAAAGAACTAATCACTGCCCAGGAACAAAATTCTCAAGAGACAGCTAAAGTGATTCAGGCCCTTACATCATCGGGGATTCAAAAAAACCATATTCAAACCTTTGATTATCGAATTGAAACAGATTATGACTACGATCAAGGGAAACAAATATTTCGTGGTTACAAAGTGACCCATATTTTAAAAGTAATCTTTGAAGATTTAAACATGATAGGAAAAGTGATTGATCAATCTGTCAAGAATGGTGTAAATTATATTTCAAATGTGCAATTTACCGTAAAAAACAAAGAAGCCTACTATCAAAGAGCATTAGTTTTGGCAATCAATAATGCGATTGAAAAAGCCAATACAGTTGCTAAAACTTTACATGTCATGTTAAACCCGACGCCAGTATCCATCATTGAGTCTGGTGCAAGTTTCCAATCTCCATTCCGTCAACCGGAAACAATGGTAAAAGGGATCTCCTCCACCCAAATAGAGCCCGGTCAAATTCAGGTGAAGGCCAGTATTTTGGCAGAGTTTCACTATAGAGCGACCCAATAAAAAAGGGAATGAACCCGTGATGAAGGTTCATTCCCTTTTTTTAGTCTTTATTACTAATCATATTTTTTTACCCATTTGTAAATCTGCATTTCCGTTACTGGTCCATTATAATGTTCTCTGATGACCCCCTGCTTATCAATTACAAATGTTTCAGGCTGGCCAGTAACATTAAATTTTTTGGACACCTTGGCATTATAATCAAATAAATAAGTCATTCCATCCTTATTATTCTCGGATTCTTTTTTTATACGATCAATTGTTTCACCGCGATTGATCATGAGTAAAGGGTATTTGTCGCCATAATCCTTTTGGTAGGCAGCCAGTTCTGGAAATTCTTCCTTACATGGGGCGCACCAGCTTGCAAAATAATTTAAGATTACTACTTTGCCCTTGTAATCAGATAGTTTGGTTGTTCCACCATCATAATTGGGCATTTCAAAATTATACGCTCTATCACCAACATCTGTGTGCTTGCCGTTTGTCACCATGCTATAACCAAAAAAACTGAACAACCCAACTATGCCAATCAACACGAGTGATTTAACCACACGCATGTTCATCGAAACTCCTCCTGACAACCTCTACCTAGTTTACTTTTCAATTTGCTTTAAAAATTCTATTTCTTTCTTAAGCTTGCTTTGTTTACGGTCTAAAATGAATAAATAAGCAAAAATGATCACCCAGGCAACAGAATAGGCAGCATACATAAATTCGTAGTTCATCCGAAATTCCTCCTACCGTTCTATACTTTCTCTGATTCTTTCTTTATACTGTTCTACTTTAATTTTCATATTTTCAAGCGTAACGCCCTTGTTTAATAAATAAGCATAAAGGATTGTAAATGTGGCGATCGATACTAATAAGGCCACTAACATCGAAGAAGTAATCCCTCCACCTTGTTGGTTTACACCATCACCGAATACAATGGGGTGTAATTTCGTTTGCCACCAGCGAATCGCAAAGAATACGATAGGAACATCAACAAATCCGATTACGCCAAAAACAGCAGCGAGCCTTGCTTTCTTGTCCCAAGCTCCATCCATATGGCGAACCATGATGTAGGCAACATAGATAAAGAAGAGGATTAAAGTTGTAATTAACCGCGGTTCCCATACCCACCAAGTATTCCAAGCTGATTTGGCCCAGATCGGCCCTGTTGTTAATACGATTAAGGTAAATACGATCCCAATTTCGGCAGAAACATAGGCATAGGTATCATATATTCTTTTTCGCTTTATTAGAAACAAGACACTAAAAACACACGTGACAAAGAAGGCAAAAAAGGCAACCCAAGCTGAACTTACATGAAAATAAAAGATTTTCTGAGCAGCGCCCATTGTTTTTTCTTCTTCCGCATAAAGGAAAATTAAATAAAGGGATGCCAACATGGATATAACGGTTCCACCAAATAAAATTTTAGGTAAATTGGAAAACCTAGTTTCAGGCAAAGCTGAATCAGGAATTTCCGAATTCTCCCGTTCAAGATTTATACTCATGGCCTATACCTCCAGCACATAATCAATTAATAAAAGTGAAATCACAAAGAAAATAATATCGTAGGCTGTTACCATTTGTGTCCAAGCCAAAGCGCTGGATAATTTGCTCATATCTGATAAGATAATCCTGGTTGCTTGTGTTACACCAATCAGGATGGGGCTTGTAATTGGAAAAAGCAATAATGGAAGGAGCATTTCACTGCTTTTAGAATTGGCTGCTAAAGCAGCCAAGAACGTTCCAATTGAAACAAACCCAAAGCTTCCTACGAAGATGACGAGAATGAAATATGGGATGCTACCAAGCATTTTAAAATCAAATAATAAGAACAAAAAAGGAATTGAAACAAGCTCAACGACTAAGATCATGACGAAGTTGGCTAAAAACTTCCCCAAGAAAATGCTGGCAGCTTCCATTGGTGCGACTAACAAGCCTTGAATGGTATCATTTCGCTGTTCTGTGATAAATGAACGATTTAACCCCAAAATGCCGGCAAATACGATAATGACCCAAATAACCCCTGGAATCACTGCTCTCATCGTATTGTTGGAGGGATCAAGGGCAAAGCTGAAAACAACGATGACCAGTGCTGCAAAGATAATTTGCGTGACAAGGATTTGCTTTGTTTTTAACTCAGAGAGTAGATCCTTTTGCGCAAGAATGAAGGCTGACTTTAAGAGATTCATGATACCCCCTCCATCAGCTGTTCATATTTTTCGGATACAATATGTAATGCTTGTTTTTCAATCTTGAAATCGTCTACCATTTTTCCGTTTTTCAGAATGATAATTCGGTCGCAAATCTCGGCCGCTTGTTTAAAATCATGCGTTACCATTAATGTGGTTGTTCCTTTTTCTTTCATATTCAGAATGACATGATTTAGAATGGCAATAGCTCCTTGGTCTAAACCAGTATGTGGCTCGTCGAGGAGCAGAATTTTTGGTTCGTGAATAATCGCCCGTGCAATCGCAATTCTTTGAATCATCCCCCTTGAAAAGTTCTTAACAGGTTCATTTAAAAAGAAGGATAAGCCGACATCTTTTACTAGACTAATAGCTTTTTCTTCCACATTATGAACCCCGTAGAGCTTTCCGTAAAAAACAAGATTTTCTAAAGGAGAATAATGATCATATAACAGGCTGGAATGAGGTAAATAACCTAATAATTTTTTAATTTCGTTTTGTTGCTTTTTTAAGTCCAACCCATTCATTCGGATCGTTCCTGAAGTTGGCTTGATTAAGGAAGCAAGCACCTTTAAAAGGGTACTTTTACCTGCACCGTTTGGCCCCAATAAAGCTACCGTTTCTCCTTTTTGAATCGAGAGGTCCACGCCACGTAAGATCAGCTTATTATCAGCCTGCTTCGTTAGCTTGTTTATCTCTATCATTTTCAGTCCCTCCCCTTCGGAGCTGTTACTCTATGAAATTGCGCAAATTCATTTTTACTTGGACTAAATGTTGTTTATAAGCTTCTAGCTTTGCGTGGTATTCTTCCTCTGTCAGCTTTCCATCTCCAAAGGTTTCTTCAAGTTCTATAATCTTATCCATAATCGCCTTTTGCTTCGCCATCAATAGCTTAAAGGCTTGTTCTTCCTTGTCTGCTCCAAGTCTTTCCTCTTCCAGTTTTGCTTTTCTTCTGAAATAGATATAGTAGGAAATGCCTGCAAGCATCACCACACCAATGATGATGAGGAAAATATGCGGGTTAAATCGGCGCAATGGTGATTGTTCCCACATTCTTATATGACCTGGATTATGGAAAGCCGGTGCTGTATGAGTTACAGAGCTATTACTAGAGTTTGTGCTTGTGTCTGTTTGGGTTGTGGTACCTGCCGGCGGCTGTTTATCCTTGTCATATACAAGTGTGAAGGCTTGCTTTGCCTGCAAGTTTTCAATACTGTACCCGTTGTAATTTTGGTCCTCAAACTTGAAAAGTCCTTGATTGGTCGCCTGTACTCCGTTTACTTCAATGCTTCCTCTGCCTTCCGGAACAAGAATTTGCAAGGTTTGGACAGGATAGTCGACTGTTAATTTGATTTCCTTGCCTTTAGGAATTCGGTAGCTGTATGGCAGAACAGTCGTTTGATTTCCAGGTACCGGAGTTGTTGTAATAAACCCTCCATCTACCTGTTTAAAAGCTATTTGATTATCAAGGAAATTTAAGTCCTTGGCACCTTGAGGAAGAGTGACGTTTAAGACTGCCTCCCCCTGTCCATCACCTTTATATTCGTCTGCAGATGTATTGGTGTAATTCACCATGTTCATCATATTGGTAGACCCATCTTCAGCTGGGCTGACAACAATATAATGCATATCAATCAGAATTTTTGAATCAGTTGCTGCTAAACTATTCATCGGGATCAGCAGCATCAATCCTAGGAGGAGAACGGTGATTTTCCTGATCACTTTCCTTCCCCCTTTTTATGTTTATACATCTTCATTTGCTCTTCAATTTCACGTTCAACCTCTGCCATTAAGTCTTTGTCGGCTCGAACATGGGTCAGTTGCTCTTCTTCTTTCATGATATTGGCAACTTCAGTTTCATATTGTTTTTTCAAAATTTTATAATCTGTCGGTGAGATTTTATCCATCTTAAACTCAAATTCCAGTTCATTTAAAGTTGTTAACAACGATTCTTTTGTGGAAAACAAATTTGGATGATTGACCTTGTAACTAAATAATGGTTGCCACTTAAAAAACGGAGTCAAGATTAGAAATATACAAATGAGCGCCAAAGCGGCGGTGAAAATGATTGAGACAATCGTGATATCGTGCATCTGGTTCACATCCTAAAGATACTTTTTGCGTTCCTCGTCAATGATGGAAGAAAGAATTTCTTCTTCAATTTCAACCTCGGTAGTTTGATTTTCAACAAGTTCCTCAGGCCCTTTCTTTTTCACCCATTTACGAATAACAAAGAAAAGAGCTGCAGCTGCTGCACCTAAAGCGGCAAATGGCAAAATCCAAGCGGTTAAACTAAAACCGCTTTTTTCAGGAGCTGTGAGGATTTCTTCCCCGTAGATTTTGACATAGTAATCTCGGATTTTGTCCTTGTCCCAGCCCTTGTTCATCATGCCAGCAAGATCCTTTTTAAACTCTTTGGTTTCATTACAGGTATTGGGATCACATTCGAAATGATCCTGTCCACATCCGCATGTACAACGAAACTGCGAAGCCACCGCTTTAAATTCCGCCGATTTATAATCGAACTCCTTAGCTTCTACCCGAAGAAATGATCCCTGGAAGATAACTACAAAGATGAATAGTCCTATATAAAATTTATATTTCATATTAAGACACCTCTTTACGTACCCCAGTATATCTAGGAGTAACATTTCCATATTTTCCATTCCAAATAGCAAAAAGTGCGCCAATCACGATGATAAAGGAACCAAACCATAACCAGTTCATCATTGGATTTACCTTAACTACAAAGGTAGCTTTTCCGTCATCTTCCCAAGCACTCAAAACAATGTATAAGTCTTCCTTCCATGAGGATATAATGGCTACCTCTGAGGAAGGCTGTTCCCAGTTTCCGTAAAACACTTTTTCTGGCTGATAAATACCAAGCTTTTTACCATCTCGAAATACGGTAATATCCGCATAGACAATATCGTTGATGCCTTCTTTCTTCTGATCCAGGCGTTCATAATTTAAACGATAATTGTTAATTTCAAGCGACCCGCCTAACGGAATGGTTTTCATCGTTTCTACATCATAATTTTGAGAACCGATGATTCCCATTGTGATGAAGGCAATTCCCAAGTGAACCATATATCCGCCATATCTGCGGCGATTTCTAATCATTAAGCGATATAAGGCAACGAGTGGCTTTTCCTTCGTCATTTTTCTTCTGGCCTTTACACCACGGTAAAATTCCAAAAAGTGAGTAATAAATAACAAAATAATAACTCCGTACCCAATGACAGCCCATGCTTTTTGTATGCCGAGAACCACCATTAGGACCATACCTGCCACCGCCAGGATTGCTGGGATTAAAAAGTTTTTTCTTAGATTTTTAACAGTCGATCTCTGCCAGGCCAACATTGGGCAAACCGCCATGACAAACATCATCGATAATAGGATGGGTGCTTCTACTTTATTAAAAAACGGAATACCTACAGTCACTTTTGTACCTCGAACCGCCTCGGATACTAACGGGAAGATGGTTCCCCAGAACACGGCAAAAGCAGCTCCGACTAATAGTAGATTATTAACTAGGAAACTACTTTCTTTCGAAACAAAGGACTGAAATTCTCCTGTGCTTCGCTTTAAGAGACTGTATCTGCTCATTAATACATAAAGCCCGCCAATTACGGCTATTGCCATAAAAATTAAGAAATATAATCCGAGATTGGAATTGGCAAAGGCGTGTACAGATGTTAAAACACCACTTCGAACTAGGAAGGTTCCGAACAAGGTCAAGGCATATGAAACAATAATTAAACTAATGTTCCATACCTTCAGCATATTTTTTCGTTCTTGTATCATCACAGAGTGTAAAAAAGCTGTTGCCGTTAACCAAGGCATAAAGGAGGCATTTTCGACTGGATCCCATGCCCAATATCCACCCCAGCCAAGTTCAACATATGCCCACTGACCACCAAAAATATTTCCAAGACTTAAGAACAACCAAGCAATAATCGTCCACCTTCTGGTCATTTTAATCCAGAAGTCATCTACGTTTTTTAAGATTAGTGCTGCCATTGCAAATGCAAATGGTATAGCAAGTCCAACATAACCAAGGTAAAGTGTTACGGGGTGGATAATCATCCCAGGATTTTGCAGCATTGGATTCAAACCTTTACCTTCGGTTGGAACATGATCTAATAGCACAAATGGCTTTGCGACAAATCCTAGGATAAAGAAGAAAAATACAGCATTAGCCAATAGAATAGAGGAAATGTAAGGAACCATTGGGTTTCCCCTCATTTTTCTAGAAAAGGCAATCATGATGGAATACAGTGTTAAGAAAAATGTCCAGAGAAGCAATGACCCTGCATTACCTGCCCATAAAGCAGTGAGTTTATATATAATCGGTAGTTCACTGCTGGTATAGTCATAAACATATTCATATTGGAATTGCGAAGTGGCTAGCAGGTAGAATAAGGAAATCATCGCCATTGCTGCACAGACAAGTAAAGCAATCATTCCACCTTTACCACTGTTAATCAATTTCTGATTCTTTGTACTGATCCCCAGTGTCATGATGAGGAGTGAATAAATCGCAACAGCTAATCCAATAAAGATTGTTGCGTTTGCAAATAAAGTCATTTCGTCACCTTCTTATGTTCGCTATTGGTTTTCTTTCGGTGGCTTATTCAAAAATTTTTCATGCTTTTTAGGATCATAATTTTTCATATCCTTGCCTTCGTATTTAGAAGGGCATCTTGTTTTAACCGATTCGGCTTTAAAGGTGTCCTTTTTAGTTGGAGACCCTTGAAGGATACAAATAACGCCATCTGAGAAGTTGTCTGGTTTTGTACCGTGATACACTACATGCATAAGGCTTCCTTCTGTGTCTTTCACATCAAACTTCAATTCAATTTTGTCGGGATTCCATTTGATTGAGTCTTCTACTAACAATCCCTCTACGGTAACAAAATCATCTTTATGATCCTTTTGAGTGGCTAATAGATCGTTAAGCTTTAATTCTACACCGCTTGAGCCGGGAGTAGCAGCCATTAGTAAGAATACAATAGCTCCGGCAATAAGAAAGCCCCCTAGTAAAACTAGCGTATTTTTCTTCATTCCCCTCACCCCATTAGATTAATTTTTTCATTTCTTCCTCGTACATTTCTTGATCAATTTTCCCCGTTAACAATTTTTTGCGCAGTTCTTTTTTGGCCTCTGCATTAACAGCTTTGTTATCTTTTTTGCCTGGTGTTGATTTATTCTGATGAGACTTTGGATGTTTACCTGATTGTGCTGGTCTCTTTGAATTCCCTTTTAAACCTAAATAGACAAAAAGACCTGCAATGATAATGGCAATTCCGATAATAGATGCCCCACTGGCACTGATAATGGGCCGGCTGCTATTATCTTTACTGTTCTTTGTGATTTGATCAGTTGCGGTACCGTTTACACCTGTGTGGTTTTTATCGTTAGGAGGATTCTTCTTACTTATTGCCTCCATGGATGATTCCGTGCCGTCCTTTTTATAAGCGAAGGTATATTTTAAAGGCTCGCCTATTTTCACATTTTTATATTGATAAAAATATAATTCTTCACCATATTCGTTTTGGCTATTTTCTTGGGCCTTTGGCTCAATTTGAATATTTTTAGCATTCATGGGTGCATAGAAAACTACATCTAATTGTTCAATTTCTGCATTATTCGTAAATTGGTATGTAAAATTTTTTTGATCCTTTACACTAATTGATTGTGTGTAATATTCAATGACAAAGCTGTATGTAGCATTATTCTTGAGCGTGCTTTTTGGCTTCCAAGTAATAACTCCTTTCTCCTTATCAACATCGAAAGGGCGTTGGACTTCGGGTTCATTTTCTTTTGGAAATTCGGCAACTAACGCTGTTTCAAACCCTTTTTCATTTACCGGGACAGGGATTTCTACCTTTCCATCAAAATCTTGACCACTATTATTCGTAATCGTACCGTACATTCCCACCAGTAAAGAAGGAACATTTCTGGATGACCAATCTTCGGGATAATCAAATTCTGGCATCACTTGAATCTGCATGGACTTATAAGGGAACTTCTCCGCAGCGAAAGCGCTTTCCGCATTGGCTTTTGGGATAGCCAAACTGGTTATAAAAGCTGTAATGATGAATAAGGCCAAAATCTTTTTTTTAAGCATCGTAATCCTCCTTGGTAAAAAACAACTTCCATTTTTTACTATAGTCCTCTTAGAAAAAATATAATCCTTATCTCCCTTGAGTTGTTACCTCACTATTGAACATTTTGTTAAAGGATACAAAACGTTTTGTTTTTGACAAAAAATAACCACAAAAAGTTCACATTTCCCAAAATTGGGTTATTTTCGCAGAAAAACCTTGAGCCCTTTTAAGAGTCAAGGTTTTTGAATTTCTTCTAATGAACGAAGGTAGGAAACAATATCACTAATATCCTGTTGGCTTAATTGGCGTACTCCCTCCAGACCTTTTAGTGATGGTCCCATCCTAGTATCTTCACGACCGTAAGCGGTCCAGATCCAAAGTTGTTTATCGGTGGTGTATTTCAAAAATTGCGGGTTTGCGAGAGCTGTACCCATCTTTATTTTCCCTGCTCCTGCTTGTCCATGGCAGGTAAGACAATAGACATTATATTGTTTCAGCCCGCGGTTCGGGTCACCGGCAACCGTTTTTGGCACTTTATATTTAGTATCCTCAGATTGCCAATCCCTCATAAAAGCAACGACATTCTGGAGCTCTTTTTCAGATAATCGTGGCCCATATTCCGGCATTCCTGTCCCCTCACGACCGTATTTAACATAATGATAAAGATCTTTGTCGGAAACAGAATTCAAAAAGACTTGATTGTTGATGGCAGTACCGGCTTTTGCCCCCTCCCCTTTTCCAGTTTCGCCGTGGCAGATTAAACAATTTTGATTATAGGTTTTTTCCCCGGCCGCAACAGCTTTTTTATTACCGCTTCCAAAAATAGGGGTATTACTTATTGCAAAAATAATTCCAATAATAATTAGAATGTAAAAACTAATTAATATTTTTTTCATGGGTTACTCCTTCGGTTCGGGTGTTGGAGTTGGTTCCCCTTGGTTTCCGTATTTTCCAGTGATCAGTTCATAAATCTTCTTAGGACTTTTTCCGTCAAGATGCATATCTACCGCCTCCCGGGCGATATCGACACAAACGTCTCACGATATACCCATCGAGTCCCATTCTTTAACATCTTTATTTGAGCCAAACTGACCTATAAAGCAGTCAAGATTGCTCTTATGGCCATCTGACGCATAGCATCCGCAATAGCAAGGGACTTGCGCTAGCACTTCAGGATATTTTGAAGCCATCACATACGTTTCTTGGACTTTCTTTGGAGCATTTAAAACAAAATCTGGAAATGGCTCATGTTTTTTATCAAGTGTCCATTTCTGGTCTTCTAATTTTGAACCGCATCCTGCCGCAATTAAAACAATGGCTAGGCAAAGCATAAAAAGAGAGGTTAATCGTTTCACGTTGTCACCCCTTCCAAATGGTTATTTTTACATATATTTTAACAAATAAAACTTTGGTAATAGGTTCACAATTATTACTAAATAGTGAAAGTTTCAAATCTAGTGAAAGTAAAAACATTGAAATCTACATGATAAAACGGCCTTTCCTATTAGGATACAAGCCGCTTTACTCCCTTATTCAAGACTTACATATTCATGCCGCCATGTCCGCTCTGTCCAATCGATGGATCTATCATTCCAAAAATCATCGCAATGTGGGCAACAATTAAAAACATACCGACAAAGAAGGCATGCACTTTCAATTTTTCTTCTGAAGATTTATTTTTGTAAATAACCCCTAAATCCAAAAGTGCCATACCTAGTAGTGGCACAACGCCAAGAAGATAGAAGGTAACTGCGACAACATCGATCCATCCCTTCCAACCTCCATTTACAGTTAGAGGAATATAAGCGGTTTTCATTAAATATAGAAAAATTCCAGTAAAATAGATCCCTGCAAAAATACTGACTGCTTTATTTACCATTCTTAAGGTGCCATTTAAATTTCTCGTGAATAAAATGGCAAGTTCTGTTACTGCTATGGTTTCCGCACAAATAACAGGTACTGCCATAAAAATCAGGAGATTCCAAGGCTGGTTGTCCGCCAAAAGCCCCATATAATGTGTCATGTTCATCAGACATCTGCTCCTTTTATTTGGATTACCCTTTTAATTTAATAAATAAATGTGCAGAAAGTTTGGAGAAACTTTGGATAATTTGTAAATAGAAAAAAGCCTTAGTACCGTAAATATACGGTCTAAGGCTTTTTGGACTAAGCTCTTGATACGTAAGTAGCTTCAGTAGTATTAATAATTAACTTATCTCCCTGATTAATGAAGAACGGCACTTGAACAATTAGCCCCGTCTCAAGAGTAGCTGGCTTGGTACCGCCTGATGCTGTATCCCCTTTAATTCCCGGCTCTGTTTCTGTTACTTCGAGTTCAACTGTGTTTGGTAATTCAACCCCAAGTGTTTCAGTTTGGAACATCAGGATGTGAACTCCCATGTTTTCCTTTAAGAACTTTAATTCATATTCAATGCTTGTTGCAGGCAGTTCAACCTGCTCATAAGATTCCATATCCATGAATACATGCTGATCACCGCTAGCATATAAATATTGCATTTTGCGGTTATCAATTTGCGCCTTCTCGACCTTTTCACCGGCACGGAATGTTTTTTCTTGAATAGCTCCATTGCGAAGATTACGCAGCTTTGAACGAACGAATGCTGCCCCTTTACCTGGTTTCACGTGTTGGAAATCAATGACGCGCCAAATACCGCCGTCTACCTCGATGGTTAATCCTGTACGGAAATCATTAACTGAAATCATATTTGAACCTCCTAAAATAATTACAAAATGATGAGATCTTTAGTTGAATGAGTAAGAGCCTCATTTGAATCCTCTGTGATTAAAGTATCATCCTCAATCCGGACACCGCCAAGCCCTGGGATATAAATTCCTGGTTCACAGGTTACTACCATGCCTGGTTCCAATACAAGATCCGATTTGGCAGAAAGCGCTGGTCCTTCATGAACCTCCAGACCAATCCCATGTCCAGTGGAATGTCCAAAGTAATCTCCATAGCCCTTCTCTGTTATGTAGTCTCTTGTCAAAGCATCTGCTTGCTTGCCGGTCATTCCAGGTTTAATTCCGTCCATACCGCGCAATTGGGCATCTAGAACAATCTGATAAATTTCTTTCAGTTTTGCATCCGGTTCACCAACAGCAACGGTTCTTGTAATATCAGATACATAACCTTTATAGTAAGCACCAAAATCAAGAGTGACCATGTCCCCGTTTTCTATAACCTTCTCACTGGCAACACCATGTGGGAGAGCAGAACGAAATCCTGAAGCAACAATGGTATCAAAGGATGAAGAAGTTGCTCCGGCTTTTCTCATAAAGAATTCTAACTCATTCGTTACTTCGAGCTCTGTTTTTCCTGGACGAATAAAGTCCAAAATATGTTTAAATGCGGCATCAGCTATATCCGCTGCTTCCTTTAATATCTTAATCTCTGCATCAGTCTTTATCAAGCGTAACTTTTCAATAAGTCCTGAAATTGGAACAAGTTCTGTTTCTACTTCCTTTTCATATACATTGTAGGATGAAAAAGTCATGTATTCCTCTTCAAAACCAAGCCTTTGAATCCCTAATTTTTTTGCTTGTTGGGCAATTTCTTTAGGGATTGATTCTGAAAACTTAATAATTTCAAAGCCATCACACTGTTTTGTGGCTTGTTCAATATAGCGGAAATCGGTAATAAATTGCGCCTTTTCCTCACTTATTAATACAACGCCTGATGTTCCTGTAAAATTGGAAATATAGCGGCGATTAAAAGGGCTAGTCACCAGCATACCGTCAATTCCATGTTTTGAAAACTGTGATCTTAAGTTATCTAATTTAGTCATAGGGTTTCCCTCTCCTTCTCTATTCCTATTAAGGACAAAATCATTTTATCATAACCGCTTAATTCAGACTATTTTCAAATTAAGATGCAGCTTCATTTTCTTGTACTATTCTATTCTGGTACTCATAATTAATTGAATAACCGATAAATATTCCATAGAGAGTGTATAAGCAAATAGAACTAATAATGGTGTCTCTGTTCAGATCTCCAATTGGTTTTATTCCTGGAAAAAGTGGATTCAACACAAAAAACACGATCAGGAACAGGAGGATCCCATATCCGATTCCGAACCACATGCCAGGGAATTTCCTTAGCAAAGCATAATAGAAGAATGCCGCCCCAATTGATAAAATTCCAAAAATAACAATTGAAACTACCGTTCCGATCCATCCATACTTCCAATTCCCCATCACCCACTCCTCCAATATCACACTTGGGCGAATCTGAGTCATATTAAAATAATAAGTTATAGATCCTATAGTCCCCCAAAAAATACCTCCAAATAATCCCGTCCAAAAAACCATTGCCGGAAAGGACATAGCTTTTGGATAGACCGATTTCTGTTCATCAAACATCATAAAACCTCCATTTACCAACTATTGAATCTGACCAATTATGATTTTTTGAATATTGAAACTCCATTCTTTTTACAAAATAGATTGGCTCGGTATATTCCGCTTTTATTATGCCCTTTTGCTTTCAATCCCTTTCATAAAAAATTTTTCTTAAATAACTGGAAATATAAAGTCATTTCCTAGAGGTTTTTTCACTTTTCTAGTAGAATTAAAGTAAGTACATACAGATTTTTTTCTGATATGGGCAACTTTGGAATAGGTTGGTGTGAATACAGATGTCTAATACACAAAAGAATATCTATGGCGGCCAGGCGGTCGTTGAAGGAGTCATGTTTGGAGGCAAGTACCATTATGTAACGGCTGTTCGCAGAAAAGACCATTCTGTTGAATATTATCATTTGCCCCGAAAAGCTAATTCTTCATTTTTATCAATAGTAAAGAAAATCCCCTTTATTCGCGGGATCATCTCCATAATTGAAGCTAGTGCGAATGGCTCCAAACACTTGAATTTTTCCACTGAGAGATATGATGTTGATCCAAAAGATGACGAGACAATAAAAGAAAAAGAAGTGTCCAAATTAACTATGTACCTCGGAGTAGCCGTCATTGGGGTTATTTCATTCCTTTTTGGAAAATTTGCTTTTACTCTAATTCCCGTCTTTCTTGCTGTCTTAACAAAACCAATCTTTCCATCCGATTTTGAACAGGTGTTAGTCGAAGGATTATTTAAATTGATTCTATTGCTTGGATATATTTATTTCGTTTCCTTAACCCCTTTAATCAAAAGGGTGTTTCAATACCACGGTGCTGAGCATAAAGTAATTAATACCTACGAAGCAGGAGCGGAATTGACGATTGAAAATGTTCAGGCTCACTCCCGTCTTCACTACCGGTGCGGAAGCAGTTTTATTTTATTTACGGTCATTGTCGGTGTATTTGTTTATATGTTGGTTCCAACGACTCCATTATGGCTACGAATTGTAGATCGCCTTTTGTTAATTCCTGTTGTATTAGGAATTTCCTTTGAAATTCTACAATTGACCAATAAGTTGCGGGATCTTCCTATTTTAAAATATCTTGGTCTTCCCGGACTTTGGCTTCAGTTATTAACGACTAAGGAGCCTAATGATGAACAAGTGGAAGTGGCCATTTTATCATTTAAGGAATTGCTTAGAAGGGAAAATGAATCTCAAAGTAAATGTGACAGCGAAGAAATTGTTTAAACTTTATATTTAAGTGTTTAAAAGATTAAAAAAATGCTTATGATGCTCTTAGGGAGGTGGCTTTCTTGAAAAATCGGACATCACTTTTTGTAGTTTGGGGACTTATTATTTTGGCCTTATTAGGTCTGTTTAGTACCATTACGTCTGACCCGGCTGGTTTTATTCAAAATATAGCCATTTTTGCTGTAATTGGTTTATTGATTTATTTCCTCTTTCGGAAATTTTCAACTTCAACCCCTCAGAAAAAAGAGCAGAGGGCATTTATTAAAGCTGCCAAAAAGTCAAAAAAACGTCTGCATCAAAAGGGTGGAGATACTAATATAAAGACCTCCTCTCTCGGGTCATTAACAACATTAAAGAAAAACAAGACAAAAAAGAAATCCCCTGCACATCTTACTGTGATTGACGGCAAAAAAAACAAAAAGAAAAATCGGGCTTCCTTTTAAAGGGCCCGATTTTTTCTTTTTAATACCCCCACTGATTTAAGAATTTTCTTGCATGCTCCCGCCCTAACTGAACTAACTCTTGCTTCTTGGTTTCTGTTAAGTGAAACTCAATGGAAAGAATTCCGTCAGTGGGTATGAAAATAATATTTGAAGCATGTTTTTTTGATATATACCTAGCATCATGAGCATCTTTCATGGTTTCAAATAGTGCCTCGAAAAGCTCAATGGCATTAGCAATTTTATGTTTTTCATGCTCATATTCATTTGAACTTAGCTTAATTCCCAGTACGGGGCGTACTTTTTTAACATTTTCCTTATCAAATAACCACATGGGAAAATTACTTAAAACACCGCCATCCACTACCATATTCATCCCATCCGCAGTGCGTATTTTAACAGGTTCAAAGAAATAAGGTATACTACAGCTCATTCGAATCGCCTTTGCAATTGAAAATGAACCAGGTGAAATCCCATACTTCTCTAGATCATCCGGCAACACAATCATTTGGCCATTTGAAAGATCAGAGGCAATTACCCTCAATGCTTTTGGTGGTAAGTCAGAAAAGGTTCTTAACCCTTTTGCTTCCAATTTTTCTTTTATCCATTTTTCCAGCTCATTTCCTTTATATAGCCCCAGCTTCCAATATAAAAACATCCATTTTGCCAGTTTGAAAGGAATAATCGTTTTACGTGCATCCAACATTTTAGATAACTCAACAGCATCCACTAACTCGTAAACTTCCTTACTGGTATATCCTGCAGCAATTAATGCTGCAATTATCGATCCGGCACTAGTGCCGGCAACCCTGACAAACCGCAAACCCCTGCTCTCAATTTCTTCATAGGCTCCAATTAAAGCAAAACCTTTGATGCCACCTCCGGAAAAAACACCGTCGATATTCATGGAAGCCACCCCTATTGAATACTCATTGTTACATCTTTAAGCAGAAGCATGCAAAAATAGTACACAGGACAAGGAAAAATATATTATTTTTTAATCAAAAGGCTGTATTAAAGAACAGTGTTGATTTTTTACACTCTGTTGATTGGAGCGGAAGGTGCGAAGATTCCTTGAAAATGCTAACGCATTTCCTTCGTACGTGGGCGAATTCTAAGAAGAAAATCAATGTCCTGTGGGAGTTGGGTTCTGGAGAGACCCCACAGGCGCAAGCGCCGAAGAGCCTCGCCGAAACGCCCACGAACCGCTTGCACCTAGAGCGGAAATCAACAGACAAGTTTAACAAAGCCAATCTAAAAAATTCGTTCATGAAGTGTTACTATTTTTTCCACATTTTGTTCACTGGCAGGCTATATTCTTCATACCGCCAACATATCCATTTCTTATAATTTAATAAAGAAAGATTGTTAAATACATAAGAAAGCAGGGGCTTGTATGAGGCTAAAAAAAATCAAGCTGAAAGTATACGATATGACCTGTAATTCCTGCGAAAACAGGGTAGTTAGAGCAGTTAAGAAATTGAAAGGGGTAACAGAAGCACAGGCAAGTTTTACCGGTCAATATGCCGAAGTTACTTTCGATGAGGACCACTGTAGCATTAGCCAAATAAAAGAAGCCATTCACCATGTTGGTTATAGTACTGAAAATGCAAAAGGCTATAAATTAATTGGAATCTTCATTATTATTGCTGCCGTTGTTTTACTCGGAATCAATACCGGAAGTTTTAATATGGATGATAGACTCAATAATGCCTCCTACGCTGTATTATTTGTTGTTGGCGTGATTACTTCACTCCATTGTGTCGGGATGTGCGGGGGGATTATGCTTTCACAGACGATAAAAAATGAAAGTCAAAGTAAATGGGAAGCCATAAAGCCTGCCCTTTTATATAATCTTGGCCGTGTTGTGGCCTATACATTAATTGGAGGAATCATCGGTGCAATTGGTTCTGTTTTTGCGATGTCCTTAACAGTGAAAGCAGGACTGCAACTATTTGCAGGAGTATTTATGATTATCATGGGGTTCAACATGGCGGGATTTGGTATTTTCAGAAAGTTGAATCTCAAATTACCTATACCTGTGTCAGTAAGAAAAGTAATGCAAAAACCGAAACCGAGAACACCCTTTTTTGTAGGACTATTAAATGGTCTAATGCCTTGCGGTCCTCTGCAAACCATGCAAATTTACGCTCTAGGAACTGGCAGTGCACTTAGTGGCGCTCTTTCCATGTTTATGTTTGCAATCGGGACTGTACCGCTAATGTTAACCTTTGGTGCTTTATCTGGACTGTTGAGTAAGGGTTATACAAAGAAAATCCTCAAATTCAGCGGAATATTAATTGTTGTGCTTGGGTTGATCATGAGCAATCGTGGTCTTGCTTTAGCAGGAATGAATATTGGCCCTACTACAATGCTGTCCAATGTGGGAGCCTTTGGAAAAAATGGAGCCAATTCAAATAATGCCGTTAAAGCTACCATAAAAGATGGCATACAAGTGGTCAATATGAAAGCAAATGTTTATGGCTATACTCCGAATACTTTGTATGTAAAGAAGGGAATTCCGGTTAAATGGGTGGTGGACGCTGAACAGCTTACTGGCTGTAATAATACAATCGTCGTCCCTGATATGAATATCCAACAAAAACTGCAGGATGGAAAAAACATTATTGAATTTACACCTGGTGATGAAGATATACCATTCAGTTGTTGGATGGGAATGAAGCGGGGCACCATTAAAGTGGTCGATGATTTAAAAAATGTATCTGTTACCAAGAGCGATGCAACCGGAATAGATTCTTCGACGAAATCTACTAGCAGTCAAACTCAAGCACAATCAAAACCCAGTATTTATGGAGATGACCTTAGCAAAGTAACTACTGATCGATTGATTAAGAAAGTACAAGTAGTAAATAACGAGAAAAATTTTGTTGTTAAGGGAATCGGATATGAATTAGAGCCCATCGTTATGGTCGTAAATAGAGGACTTAAGACAAAAATGTCATTTGATTTAACGCAGTTTGACCAGAATGATGGATATTTTTTAATCATGAATGCTAATACAAAAGAAATGGTCACTGATTTTAGCGGAAAACAAGGAGTAACAAATGTAGAATTTACGATTGATAAGTCAGGTACTTATGGAATTTATCTTAATGAAGAAGATTTAATTGGGTTGATTGTTGCTGTGGATGATCTGAATGCAGTTAACCTAGAAGAAATCAGAAGTAAATTTCTTAAGTAATCTATCATAACAGAAAAGAGAGCTTTGATTAGGTTGGGTCCTGTTCAAAGCTCTTTTTTCTATACTCTAGTTTTTTGAAAAAAAATAGTAAACCTTGTACCTTTGCCAATGTCACTTTCAATTTTAGAAATAGCATTATGATGTTCTAAAATATTTTTCACAATGGTTAATCCTATTCCAGTACCCTCAATTTGATTTCTGCTCATATCTCCCCGGTAAAGTCTTTCAAATATATATGGTAAATCTTCCTTCTCAATCCCGATCCCATTATCAATTACCTCAGCCACAATCTCATGATCCGTTTCATATAAGTTAACGAGGATCGTGCCACCCTTTTTAGTGAATTTTAGAGAATTAGAAATTAAATTAATAAATACTTGTTTTAATTGATCCTTATCAGCGAAAACTCGGTATTTATTGTTTGGTTGTATCGTATATTGCAATTTAATGCCTTTTTGCTCAGCAACCAAATAAAATTGATTGCATGTATCTGTAATAATCTCATCGAGAAAAGTGATTTCATAATGAAATTTGGCACCTTCAGATTCGAACTCTTTTAATAGATTGAGGTTATTAACTAGTTTACCAAACCGAATCACTTCTTCATTTAAATAAGACAATTTTTCAGTTGTGACAAGAAAAACACCATCGATCATTGCTTCTAGATTATTTTGAAGGACATTTAGCGGAGTCCTTATTTCATGCGAGATATCCGAAACTAACCTTTTCCTAAGCGTATCTTGATATTTTAACTTGGACGCCAAAACATTGATACTATTTCTTAAATCTTCAAGCTCTTTTATGTTACTTTTTTTATGGATCTCTGTATGATAATTCCCACCTGAAAGTCTAACTGACATTTTTGCCACTTCACGAATTGGGATTGAAAATTGTTTGGAAAAATAGAGGCTTAGACTAACAATAATGAACAGTGTTATGACTGCACTGGCTACAATACTTTTATTAATGGATGCCTTAAAGTTTTGATCTTCCTCTGTTAAGAGGACCGATGAATACTGCCCGATACTGACATACCCAACTTTTTTATGATGAACATGAATAGGGTACGTTTTAGTCCTATAAACTCCTGTATTTTTTACAGGCATGGATGCATTGCTCATTTGTTTCTTAATTTCCTTTGGATTCATTCCCCACACCGGATTTTTATCTTGATCCATAAGCGTTAAACAATAATTTCCCATATACGCTTCATGCATTAACTCAATCCCTGTATTCTCTGTCCACTTTCCATCTCTTTTATAGGCGTCTTCAAAATAAGTGACAATCCTTTGATACCGATTATTTTGGATATCTACCATGTATTGATTAAATTTGCTCGTTACAGTGATATTAACGAATAATGTAATAAGAAGAATGGCAGCAAATGTACAAATAAACATTAAAATACTTAGTCGTTTACTGATTGAATGCACTACCCTTCACCACCAAATTTATATCCTGCCTTCAAAACAGTCACAACATATTTTGGATTTTTTGTATCCTCTTCTATTTTTTTTCGGATATTTTTAATGTGGACATCAATGGTTCTATCAAATCCACCATAATCTTCTCCATATACTTGATGAATGAGTTGATCTCTTGATAACACTTTACCTTTATTCATTGCAAGAACCCTTAATATGTCAAACTCATTGGGTGTGAAAGGAATCTCTTCATGTTTAATCTTTATTGCTCTTTTATCACAATCAATTATTAAATAGCCGTCATCATAAACTACACTTGCTGAGGGAACAAGACCATTTAATCTTCTAAAAAGAGCATTTACTCGTGCCGTTAACTCTCTAGGACTCAACGGCTTCACTAAATATTCATCTGCACCAAGATTTAAACCCTCAATCTTGTCATTTAATGAACCTTTTGCAGTTAGCATAAAAATATGAACATCTGAACTGTTGCGAATAATTTTGCAAACTTCCTCCCCACTAATATCCGGAAGCATCAAATCAAGTATGACAAGGTTAAACTCTACTGATTTAAATAGATCTACCCCAATTAATCCCTTAACAGCACAATAGACTTGATACCCTTCTTTTTCCAGATACCCTTTTATGACCTCAGCGACGCTTTCCTCATCTTCAATTAGTAGAATATTGTTCATACTATTCACCTTAAGAATCTGAATTTTTATAACCCTTACATTCAGTATAAAAGTTGTTTATAGTGAATAAATGTAAAAGGACTGACAATTATGTGTCAGTCCCAGTCTAATTACAATTTTTAGCAAAATACCAGTAACTTCTTGTTCTCAAAACCTAGTTAAAACTTGCTCATCATATTGTCCATGTTTTCTGTGCTCATTTTTTGAAACGTCTTGCTGGGCATTGCTCCATTTGTTCCATGACAAGCTTCATACATATCCTTTAACTCTTTTTCCGTTAAATCAGGATGCATTTTTTCCATGTAGGGTTTCATTTGTCCAAAGTTAAAAGTTCCATTTCCATCCCCGTTACTTTGAGCAAAGACCACAGTACCAACTCCCAAAATTAAGCTTGCACTTAAAATACCAACTGCCAACTTTTTCATTTCTTTCATCTCCTTTTCTATTTATAATTCAATTTTATTAAAGGATTATGAAGAAAAAATGGAGTTTTATTGTTTTCTAGAAATATACAATAACCTACCAAAAATAAAATATTCTTTAAAAAAAAGGGAGCTTTAAGACTTTTTCTTAAGATTCTTTTTTGTTTCTCAATATTAACAATTGAACCAGTTTCTTCGATAAACTGTCATTTTCATGAATATAAAAGAGCACAAAATACACAAGTCATGTAAAAAACTTGGATATTTTGTGCTCTTGAACTTTTTCCTTATTATGTTAAACTGACCATTATCTAATTGAATAGCCTCTGAGAAAATAAGCTATTAATTAGTCTTTGGTACGAAAGGAATCTAAAAAAGGTATTAAAATCTTATTTTTCACATGCAATAAAGTCATGATCACGATCTTTACTTTTATTTGCATCATAAAGTGCTTGAGACACAAAAGGTTTATAATAAGTTTTACCACCTTTGTTTTTTACAGAAGCGCTTCGAGCGACTCCACCCCTATAGACTTTGTTTAATTCAGTACAGTTCTTATAGGTAATAATTTTAGTACTAGCTTCAGCAACATTTGTTGATGAATAAGATACACCTAAAATTAGTCCACTAGCTAGTAAAATCCCACATACTTTTTTCATGATTCTCCTACTTTCCAATAAATATCAGTTAAAATATTAATCTATATAAGGGATATTTTCAACTGAGTTTTTAATGAAAAGAGAGTAGTCAAATGTAGAAACCAAATAAGTTAAAGATTACAACATTTTTTATGTGGATAATCACCCCACTATGACATAAAAGTTAGCAGATTTAAAAGAACAAATGCTTTTCTACTTAGATATTATTAAGAAACTTCAGGTCGTATAACACCAGAAACAAGGAGTACGAATATGATCAAACCTACGAGTAGGAAAAGGGTAGAAGCAATAAAGATGGGACCTTTTTTGAATACAAAAGGCTCCTTTTTTTGAATAAGACCAGTTTGTCCACTTAGTTGGGATGAATGCAGTTCCGAAATCTTTCCCCCGCTACTTGAAAAGTAAAAACTAATGGCAGTAAAAAACAAACCTGAGAAAAAACATTAACTCGATAAATCGAACCGAAAATTTTAAGGCAGCAATATATGTGATCGCTCCCTCAATCATTAGAGTCAACAGAATAATGCAAATATTTTTTACGCTCATAAACTTGCCCCTTTCCTAAACGCTAAAATGAATACGGTTCAATTAATCTTTAAAAAATCCCTCACATTACATTGACCAATAGGTTAGGGTATCTAAAAAGCCAAGGATTAGCATAAATATACCCGCGATTCGTTGAACAGTGGTGCCAAATTTTCGGCTTTTTTTCATTAACACGCCACTGCCTCCGAGATACCAGATCATAAGAAGAATTACAAAAAGCGGCAAAGCTGTTCCCAATGCAAAAATGGAAGGGAGAATAAAACCATATGAGTTGGATACTACCACCGGCATTAATGTAACAAAAAACAGAATAAACATGGTGGGACAAAAAGCTAAGGAAAAACTAAATCCAAGCATAAAGGAGCCAAATCTGCTATTACTCTCATACTCTTTCTTTGAATTAAACAGTTTAAATGTTCCTCTTAATTTTATTAACCCCAGCATATAGACTCCCACCATCATTAAGATCGGACCCATAATTTTTCGCATCCAAGGAAAATACAAGGTGAGTCTCTGTTCAATTCCGTTCCCGAGCACCCAAACTAACCCACCTAATAGCGAGAATGCCACTACTTTACCTAAGAGAAAGTGAAATACGTCCTTCCACACAATCTTCCTTTGAAGTGAATGGTTTCCATACAAAGTGATTGCGCTAATATTACCCGTCAATTGACAAGGGGCAAGTGCCCCTACAAGCCCCAATAGTAATGCAAAAACAAGTGGCCAGGATTCTAAACTATTTGCAATCGAAAAAAACGGCTGACTCAGAAAAGTACTTATTTTGCTTAAAACAGTATACATACGATCACCCTAATCGAAGTTGGAATCAACGTTTAGATTTATTCTTGTTTACAAGCTTCCAAACTAAAAAAATCAAAGCAAAACTGAGTGTACAAATAATGAATACCTGAGAAAACCAAAAATACATGTGATGAAACATCATGTCCTTCCCCATCATCATCCCCATGGAAGTTGGCGGAAACCAGGTCATTCTTAATACAAAAATTAATAGTGAGATTCCAAGTACAATTAACAATACGAGAAAAATCATCGGTAATATTTTTTTCATTTCCTCACCTTATTCGACTTTATATCCGATACCCCAGACGGTTTTGATAGGTTGTTGTTCGATACCTGACCATTTCAATTTATCCCGAAGGTTTTTAATATGGGAATCCACTGTGCGATCTTCCCCCATAAACTCAATCCCCCAGATTAACTCAACAAGTTGTTCCCTGGATAACACCTGACCCTTATGTTCAATGAGAACTTTTAATATGTCAAACTCAGTTTGAGTTAAGTTTATTTTCTGGTCTATATACTTAACATCACGGGATGCTATATTTAATGTGATTCCCCTATATTTTAAGATTTCCAAACCTTCCTCCTTTGATAGGGTCCTGCGCAGCAACGCTTTGACTCTCGCCAATAGTTCCTCACCCTCAAAAGGTTTTACCAAATAATCATCTGCACCTCTGGTTAACCCAGTCACTTTATCTTGTACTGTTCCTTTTGCTGTGAGCATGATGACAGGTATATCGGATATTTCTCTTACTTTTTCAATCGTTTGCCACCCATCCAAAAGAGGCATCATCACATCAAGAATCATTAAATCAAAACGGTTATTTTTCACTTTCTCATAAGCTTCCAAGCCGTTTTCTGCTTCATCAATTGAATAGTTATCTTGCTGCAAATAAAGACGGACAAGCTGCCTCATTTCAAATTCATCATCTACCAGCAGAATGTTCATTTTAAAGTTTCTCCTATATGATTTATTTTTCAAGAATCAACCTCTTAAGGGAGATTAAGAAAGTGGTACCGTGATTCAAACTACTTTCAACCATGATTTGGCCGCCATGAGCTTCCACAATTTTTTTGACAACATATAATCCCAAACCTGTCCCTCCCGTCATCCTGGTTCGAGACTGATCTACACGATAAAAACTATCCCAAATTTTCGGTAAATCATCCTGGGGAATTCCAATTCCTGTATCCGTTATTTTCACCTTCACAAAATCCTTTGTCTGATAGGAGCTAATCGTAATCCTGCCTTGAATCGAATATTTAATGGCATTTTCAATTAAGTTGTAAAATACTTGTTCCATTCTTTTTGGATCGATCATGACCTTCGGGAGAGTTGTTAGGTTAACTTCCAATTCCAAGCCCTTCTTTGTTAATTCTGGTTTAAAATTTGCCACAACTTTTTCAATTAAAGGGTTTATATTTGTTAACTCTGTGTCTATTTCAAATTTCCCTGCCTGGAATTTACTCATTTCAAATAAATCATTTACTAGAGCAGAAATTCTTACAGCCTCTTTATTAATAATCTTCAAATAATTACCTTGTTCTTCGGGATTTTTCACCAACCCTTTATTTAGGATATCGCTATATCCTTTCATATAGGTTAAAGGGGTGCGAAGCTCATGTGACACAGATGCCAAGAATTCATTCCTGCTATTCTCATAATAGGCAAGTTGTTCGCCCAACGTCTGTATCGACTTTCCTAGTTGAGCAATCTCATCATTTCCAGTCACCAAAATCTTTTGTTGATATTGCCCCATTGACATTTTATTTGTTGCATCTTTCATCATGAGAAGAGGTTGAGTTAGCCTTCTAGATAAGATCCCTATTAATCCTAAAGCCAAAAATACAATCCCAATACTCGCAATCAACATGAAAACACTTAAAACAAGGACAATTTCTCTTAAAATTTTAGAAGGATAATACATATACACATATCCTTCTGTTTTTCCAATGGGAGAAACAGATATCATATAATCGTGATGTTTCCAATCACTTTCTATCAATAAGCTGTCTTTCACCGTCTTTTGTTTTGGTAATAAATGTTGTTTCATATCTAGATCCAAAGATGTTGAAGAGTCAATAACCCTTTGTGATGGATCAGTAATGACGACTTTTGTCGTTGCCCCTTTTTCCATTCTAATCACATGCATGATTGTTTCTTTATTAAATCTTCCTTCTAGTACCTCAGCGTGATTTTTTCCTCTTACAAGCAAATCCTGTTTAATATAATCTTCGAAAACGTTAAGGAAGACTCCATAAAATATGGATCCCATAATAAGAAGCAATACGACAAAAATTCCGCTGAAAAGCAATCCTAGTTTGGTTGATATTCTTATTTCCATTAATCTTTTCATCTCATTACTCCTTAGATTTAACACACAGGAATTTCAATCTTCATTATAAGCTAATAATATTGAGAATGTATGGAGAAACCTTGACAGAATTATTTTTCAGCATAACAAAAAGGCTGACAATAAATGCCAACCCTTGTTAAACGTATGTTTATAATTTTACTTTTTGCAGTCGTAAAGCATTTAGAACAACCGAAACCGAACTGAAGGCCATGGCGGCACCAGCTAGCCATGGTGCCAAAAATCCAAGAGCTGCAATCGGGATGCCCAAAGAATTATAGGCTAATGCCCAGAAAAGGTTTTGCTTAATATTGGTAATGGTTTTTTTGCTCATGAAAATGGCATCGGCAATGCTGTTTAAGTCACCGCGAATCAGCGTGATATCAGCTGCTTCCATGGCAACATCTGTTCCTGTTCCTATCGCCATGCCAATATCGGCAATCGCCAATGCGGGGGCATCATTGATACCGTCGCCAACCATGGCGACTTTCTTCCCTTGTGACTGCAGGTTCTTAATCTGATCAGCTTTACCCTCAGGTAGAACTTCAGCAATTACATGGTCAATTCCAGCTTGAGAGGCAATAGCTTGAGCTGTTTGGTGGTTGTCACCGGTGATCATGATGACATCAAGCCCCATATTTTTCAGACGCTCAATGGCTGTTTTTGAAGTTTCTTTAATGGTATCTGCCACAGCCACCATTCCAGCATATTTCCCGTCTATTGCCGTTAACATAGCTGTTTTTCCTGTTTTTTCTAGTTCTTCCATTTGCGGTAGGATCCTATTAATGGATATGTTATACTGCTCCATTAACTTTCTCGTTCCGACAAGTAATTGTTTTCCCTCTACAACTGTTTTAATTCCAAAACCCGGGATAGCTTCAAATGCTTCAGGGTCTTTAAGTGAGATTCCTTTATCTTTTATCCCTTGAACGATTGCCTGAGCAATCGGGTGTTCTGATAATTTTTCTCCGGATCCCACCAGCATTAAAAAGTCTGATGTCATAATTGGACTATCAGGAAGTATGTCTGTTAATACAGGTGTACCATTTGTGACTGTACCGGTTTTATCAAGGACAACCGTGGAAATTCGGTGCGTCATTTCTAGGTGTTCTCCGCCTTTAAACAGAATACCGTATTCTGCAGCCCTTCCGGAGCCGGCCATAATCGATGTTGGTGTTGCAAGACCCAATGCACATGGGCAAGCAATTACGAGAACAGCGATTAATTTTTGGAGAGCCTCTGGGAAGTCACCAGGGGCTGCCCATGCGTACCAAATGATAAAGGTGATGACTGCCAGTGAAACGACCACTGGTACAAATATGCCTGAGATTTTATCAGCCAGCCGCTGGATTGGTGCCTTTGAGCCTTGTGCTTCCTCTACGACTTTTATGATTTGAGCTAAAGCTGTATCTCGTCCTACTTTTGTTGCTTGAATCTTTAAGAAACCATTTTTATTAATGGTCGCCCCAATAACGGAGTCTCCAGCTTTTTTATCAACCGGAACACTTTCTCCTGTTAACATTGATTCATCTATTGCCGATTGCCCCTCTAGGATTGCTCCATCTACCGGAATTTTTTCACCGGGTTTTATATAGAGGACATCGCCAACAACTACTTCTTCAATTGGGATTTCCAATTCGACTCCGTCACGATTGACAGTTGCCGTTTTAGCTTGAAGTCCCATTAATTTCTTAATCGCCTCGGATGATCTGCCTTTCGCTTTTGCTTCAAACAATTTACCCAGCAGGATTAATGTGATCAGGACTGCACTGGTTTCATAATACAGGTCAACCATATGCATGCCATCGCCCATTGACAAAAACGTTTGGTATAAGCTGTAAAAATAGGCTGCTGACGTACCTAGGGAAACAAGTACATCCATATTAGCGCTTTTATTTTTAAGTGCCTTATAAGCACCAATATAAAATTGTCCGCCAATGATAAATTGTACCGGTGTGGCTAGTGCAAACTCAAACCATGGATTCATAATGACATTGGGCACCCAGATGAAGGAAGTAAATGAAAAGTGACCAACCATCGTCCACAATAATGGCAATGATAGGATTGCCGCGAAAATAAACTTCCTTGTTTGCTTTTCAATTTCTCGTTGGCGATAATCGACTGCTTCTTTTGCTTCTTCTTTTATGTGAGCCCCGTAGCCTAGTGCTTCGACCTTTTTCACAATGTCTCTAGGTTGGAGAGCGGCTCCATTAAACTCTACGGTTGCTTTTTCAAGAGCCAGATTAACATTTGCTTTAAATACACCATCAAGTTTATTAAGTCCTTTTTCAATCCGGGCCGAACAGGCAGCACAAGTCATCCCCGTGATGTCAAATTCAGCTTTTTCCGTTACAACATCATAGCCCAAGTCCTTGATTTTGTTTTGGATGTCTTCGACTTTTATTTGATTCGGGTCATATTTTATGGCCGATTTTTCTAAAGCAAGATTGACTGTAGCAGACTCGACACCAGCAAGCTTGTTTAAGCCTTTTTCAATTCTGGAGGCACAGGCGGCACAGGTCATGCCGGAAATTTGCAGGTTTGTCTCTTTTACAGATTGACTCATTGGAAGCCAGCTCCTCAATTTTTGGAGATTATACTATATCATATCCTTGATCATCAATGGTTTCTTTGATGACATCTATTGAAACGACTTCTTTATTATATTCGACATCAACAGTAGCTGCATCTAGATTGACTTTTACAGAGCTGACTCCGGCCAGTTTGCCGACGCTGCCTTCTACTGCTTTTACACAATGATTACAGGACATTCCATTTACATTTAGGGTTACTCTTTCCATTTTCTTCTTCCTTTCTTAATTGAATGTTTTTTATCCTTTCATCTAATTTACAATACCCCCCTACCCTATGTAAAGAGGTGTAACGCCGATTTGAGGAAGTTTCATATATTGTTCAAAATATAAGAGGATGCCCTTTTTGGACACCCCCTACTATCGTGTTATTTGTTTAAGTACATAGAAACAAAGGTCAGGTTCAGACTGTCGTCTTACTAAATCAACCGCACTCCAACCATTTTGGAAATAATCGGTAAAAACTTGTCTGGTACTCATTCTCCATGATAATGCCAGTTCTGGACGATCTTTCTTCAACTTTTGTATCTCACTCGGTACTGGGACAAAAAGAACCCCCGATTCTGAATCCTTTCCTAAAACCGTCTCTAATGGTAAGGGATAACCATGGGAATCATAGGATACCTTGATGACAAAGGACTCATTTTCCCAAAACTCTCCCATCTCATATTTGTTTCGCTTTCGATCGTCTTCATCCTGGATCCACCAATCCACTATGAATCGGTCTGTTGGCATCCCCCTATTTAACCCATCTTTCATCTCGCCATAACAGTTTTCTGCATAGACGGAGCATCTCGCTCCAAGCTTATGAAGATTCAAATAACCATTGATTGTTTCCAACGGGTCATAGGTCCATGTAATTAAATCATACCCTTTTTTCAATGACTCTTCTTTTTGCTTTTGCTTTAGTTTTTCTCCAATACCCCATTTTCTATATTCAGGATGGATCCCTAATATATGAGAACATAAATAGGCCTTTTTCCCGTTAAATCCGGGAAAGCTGTATTGAAAACCAATAAGTTCCTGATTTATATATGCCCCTAGTATGATGCCCCCATTTTTTACTACAGTTAGTGTTTGATGAATTGGCGTTGATTCCGACTCACTCCAAATCATCGTTTCTAACTCTCTGACTTCTTCTAGATCATGAATGGTTTCGAGGGCACGTATAGTAATCTCTTCCTTATTCATCCACAATCCCCTTTTCATACCATTTATTAACAACTTCCGTTTTCTGCTTTTATACAACCCTTTTTAAAAAGCTTTTTAACCGCTCGCTTTTCGGCTTCGTGAATAGCTCTGCAGGTGACCCCTGCTCCTCAATGACACCGTCACACATATAAATGACTCTGTCGGCAACTTCTTTGGCAAACATCATTTCATGTGTGACCACCAGCATCGTCATTCCTTCTTCGGCCAAGTTCTTCATAACAGCCAGAACCTCACTCACCAGTTCCGGGTCGAGTGCCGATGTTGGCTCATCAAATAACATAATTTTAGGAGACATCGCCAGTGCCCTTGCTATAGCAACACGCTGCTGCTGACCACCTGAAAGTTTTCGCGGATAAACATCCTTTTTATCTCTTAGTCCAACCTTTTCCAAAAGTGATAACGCTGTTTCAGTCGCTTCCACCTTTGATTTTTTCAAGGCATGAACCGGTGCTTCAATTATATTTTCCAGTACAGTCAGATGAGGGAATAAGTTAAATTGCTGGAAAACCATCCCTACCTCTCGGCGAATCTGTTGAATACTCCTCGAGGAATAATTAAGTTCTGTACCGTCTATATCAATTTTGCCGCTCGTTAAAACCTCAAGACCATTCAGGCAGCGAAGAAGCGTACTCTTTCCGGATCCGCTTGATCCAATGAGGGCCACCACTTCCCCGGGATAGACCTTTAGATTAATCCCTTTTAAAACCTCCAACTGATTAAAGCTCTTATGGACATTTTCTATTTGTATAATGGGGTGCAGACGATCTTTCACTCTATTTGACATCCAATAGCCCTCCTTTTCTAATGTTCACTGATTGACAATTTTAACTCTACCTTGCTTAAGAAGAATGATAGAATGGTTGTCAGAATTAAATAGATCAGTGCTGCAGTAATGTAAAATTCAATAAAGGCATAATTGGAGGCGGCAAATCTTTGTGAGGTCATCATCAGTTCTGATACCGTTACAAGCGATGCCAATGATGAATCCTTTAATAGTGTAATTGCTTCATTGCCAATGGCCGGAATGCTGACTCGGAAGGCCTGGGGGAATATAATTCTTCGCATAATAGTGGGATAGCTTAAGCCAAGGGATTGGGCAGCTTCCATTTGACCCTTTGGAATGGATAAGATCCCGCCACGCAAAATTTCTGCAATATAAGCTCCGGCATTTATTCCCAGTGCCAATACGGAGGCAGGAAACGGAGCCAATTCGACCCCGATTTGCGGAAACCCAAAATAAACCAAAAATAATTGAACTAAAAGGGGAGTCCCTCGTAGTGTCCATATATAGAAGTTTGCAAACAGTGACAAGGGCTTAAATTTCGAAATCTTCATGATGACAATTACGACTCCCATGACTAATCCTAAAGCGATAGAGCAAATAAATATTTCGAGTGTCGTAACGGATGCCTTTAGAAGAAAAGGAACGTATTCTTGTACAAGAGAAAAATCCAGCATTCTTTCAGCTCCCTATCGGATATCTTTTCCGAACCATTTTTTACTGATCGCCTCAAAACTGCCGTCTTTTTGCATCTCGGCTATAACTTTATTAATCTCTTTCCGGAGTTCATGATCTTCCTTTCGGATTGTCATGCCCGCCTTCTCAGTATTTAATAACCCGTTAACTGCATGGAATGTATAATGTCGATCGATAATAATTTTTGCTCCGACTCCCTGGTCTGTTGCCACTCCGTCCAGTCTGCCTGCTGACAAGTCCTCAAAGGCCAGAAAGTCATTTTTATAAAGCTTTACATCAGCCCCATTTTTAGTAGCCATTTCAGCGGCAGTCGTTGAAATCGTTACGCCTATTTTTTTATTCTTCATATCTTTGGGAACTTTGATCGGGGAACCCTGAGGTACAAACAACTGATTGCCTGTTGTGAAATAATTGTTGCTAAAGGAAACCTTCTTTTTCCGTTCTTCGGTGATCGCCATATCAGAAATGATAATATCAAACTTTTTACCCATGAGGGCAGGTATCATACTATCCCATGGAGTGGCAACAATGACAGGATTGACACCTAGCCGCTTTGCAACCTCATTAGAAATGTCCACATCAAAGCCTTCTATTTCGTTACTTTTGTTGATGTAGTTGTAAGGAGGATAGGCTCCTTCTATCGCTATTTTGATTTCGCCCTTGTCTTTTATAGCCTTAAGTGTACCGCCATCTGCAGAACCCTTGGTTTCTTTGCTGGCGCCGCAAGCTGCCATGATCATGATAAAAAAGATTGCCCCAATCGCAAACAGATACTTTTTCATTTACCGTCTCCCCCAAACCATTTTTATCGTGATTTCCCTGCAAAATGTTCAAATGTATTCAGAACTGTCCGCATTAGAATTTCAATTCCATTCAATAAGGCGCTCTGATCAAAGGTCATATTCGGATGATGCAATCCGGGTGCAAGATCACAACCCAATCCAAGCATTGCCGCTTTAATGTGAGGACGCTCTTTTGTATAAAAATGAAAATCCTCCGCGCCAGGTGTAACGACCGGTGGCATGACGTTCTTATCCCCTAATGTTTCAGCAATTGCCTGTCGCATCATTCGTTGGGCTTCTTCATTCAACACCGCAGCATACACCTTTTCTTGATAATCGTAATCTATTTTCACATCGTATAAATAGGCAACATGCTGAATGATGTGGTCCACTTTCTTTACTAGATGATTCATTGTTTCATTGGATTGCGCCCGTAAATCGAGGTGAAATTGGGCAGATCCAGGGATGATATTCTTGTTTTCTCCCCCTGCACTTACTTGAGTCATCTTTACAGAATAGGAATCATACGGGTTTAAACGGATCCCTTTTAATTGTTCAAGAATGGTTGCAACAACTTCAATAGCATTGACGCCGAGGTCGGGACGGGCGCCATGAGTGTCAAATCCGATGATTCTGGCAGAAACCGTTTCGGCGGCTCCATGGATGATGCCTGGTGAAGCAGTTCCATTTGGAAGTTCATGAATCGGGCGCAGATGAACTCCATATAAAAAATCGATATCATCCATTACCTGTTTTTGAATCATTTTTAGAGCACCATCACCCATCTCCTCTGCCGGTTGAAATATCAATTTAAGGCGACCGGGAAGCTTTATATTTAATTCTTTCAATAGAAGTACCATTCCCAATACCATCGTCATGTGCGCATCATGTCCGCAGGAATGGTTTGCCTGAAAAACTCCATTGACTTCTTGCCATAACGAATCCATATCGGCACGAACCCCAACTGTAATTGAATCTCCTGTTTCATCCCCCCATTCCCCGACTACTCCGGTATGGTCCGTAAATGTTCTTACGTGACAACCGTTTTTTTGTAAAAGGTCACAAATGAACCTTGTTGTCTCTATTTCTTGCCAACTTAACTCAGGATGCTGATGCAGATATTCAAATATCTCGTAAATGATTGGTTTCATTTTCTCCAAGGCTGTTCTCATGGTTTCCCTCATTCACTTTATTTGGATTTGAAACTTCCGAATAGTACCGTTTCTTTTTTTACCGTTAATTCTTCAAGTGTATTCGCATCCACGTCAATTCCCAATCCTGGTTTTCCGCTTAGATAGACAAATGGAATACGATACTCTAGGTTGCCAATGTCCTTGCTAAAAAGCAACGGCCCCGTCAATTCGGTGCTGATGATGTTTTTACGGGCAATGGCAGTATGATACCCTGCTGCTGATCCAATCGAAGATTCAACCATAGATCCTACCTGGCACTGGATTCCTGCATATTCGGCTGTTTTTGCCATATGGATAGCTGGATAGATACCGCCGCATTTCATTAATTTAATATTAATTAGATCCGCTGCATGTTTCTTAATGATTTCATTAAGATGGGTTCCATTATGCACACTTTCATCGGCCATTATTGGGATGACGGTTTTCTTTCTAAGTTCAGAGAGTCCGTCGATGTCTTCCATTTTAATCGGCTGTTCCAACCAGGAGATCCGAAGTGGTTCCAGTAATGGCAATGCCTGAGCAGCCGTTGCATAATGTTTCCAGCCTTGATTGACATCCACTCGAATAGGCACTTCATATCCTACTGCTTCACGAACCGCCTTTACCCGTTCCAAATCACTATATAAATCAAACCCAACCTTTAGTTTTAACGAACTGTAGCCTAGTGCAACCGCCTGTTTTGCCTTCTCGGCCATGATTTCAGGCTCTTCAATGCTTAATACTTTGGCAAAGGTAAGCTGTTCATGAAATTTGCCTCCAATTAAATCATAGATGGGCTTGTCCGTATATTTCCCCATTAAATCATAACAAGCAATATCTATTGCTGCCTTTGCAGCCGGATTGGCATAAATTCGTCCGTCCATGAGGTGGTGAATTCTTTCAATGGCAAAGGGACTTTCACCCATTATAGCGGGTAATAATTGATGCTTTAACACTTCGATTGTGCTGAAAAAAGATTCACCTGTCACATGTTCATCAGGTACAGCCTCACCATATCCAGCCAATCCATCATCCGTTTCCAGTCTTACAATAACTGATGCCATGGAGCCATACGTATCATATGAAATGATAAAGGGTGTTATTAATGGCAAGTGAATACCAACAATATCCGCTTTCACAATTTTCAATGGTCATTTACCCCTTCTCTACTATTTATGTCGTTTTAATGTCGCTAATTAATTATTTTTATAATATGCTGTAAATTCTAAAAAATCAATCTTTTTAATTAACTTTAAAAAAAATCTTCAGTTTAGAAGAAATATTATAGAGTGCGCGCGGACGCCCTTGGTCATATGGCTGTTCTTCACCCGAAATATACAAACAATCTGATTCGAGCAATCGCTTAATCAGCCTTTCAGCAGACCTTCTGCTTACAGTCAAGTAATCTGCAAATTCCTGTGCGGAGAAGGAGCGGAAATGGTTAAGCCTTAAGAAATCAAAAAATCTAAGTAACGTTTTCGCATTCATTTTCAATTGCTCCGCCAATAGTTGAATCTCTTTATCTTCGTTTTTTAAAGAAAGTTGTTTTTCCTCTTCAAAAAAAGGCCCTGTTAGTTTTTTATCTTCATCAAGCAAGAAAACGATTGTTTTATCCTCAGAGTGTTTTTCAGTAAAATATAAGGCTTGATTGGCATGTTTTTCAGCATCATTCATGGTATAACCATAGCCAATCCCAATTTTTAAGGTAGAATGTATTCTCCCTTCAAGTTCCAGAATTTTTTTCAACCGTTCTTTTTGGACAGCTTCCAATGATCCCCGGTTTGTATAGATTAGAAAAGGCTGGCAGTGGTCATGTGATACTCTTGCATTTAGTTGTCTTGCCACG
The DNA here is from genome assembly GCF_051233465.1 of Neobacillus solisequens. Lineage (NCBI taxonomy): Bacteria > Bacillati > Bacillota > Bacilli > Caryophanales > Bacillaceae > Neobacillus > Neobacillus solisequens. The sequence continues at coordinate 91,207 of NZ_JBKFGJ010000013.1, forward strand.
TCATCGAGAATGTGGAGAAATTGCTGGTGAAATACAGGCTCTTCCTGATGAACAGGATATTGATTAACTTTTATGGAGAGTACAGCAATTTGTGATTCTTTCGTTTTCTTGTACTTTGTCAACGTTACCGTTTTTTCCAATGCTTCTTTTAACGATTGCTTTGTTTGAACCATATAGATTGACGGAATTCCTAATTTCTGCAGTTCTTCATGAACCGCATGGATACTGGTTAAGGCGAATCGTGTTTTTTTCTCCTTATACAGTTCGGAGTGGAACTGTACAAATTTAGAAAAATCAAACGGTGATACTTCCTTGTCAAGATTAAAAATCCAAGGATATTCTTTAATAAAAATGGGGCCACTTGCTATCTGAAGTTCTGTCAAGACCTGATCCAAAAAAAAGCGCTTTGGTAAGTCAATTGAAATCTTTTCGAGCGGGATGTTTTCATGATAATAAATGATAAATAGTGAAAGGGACACTGCAAACTCATTAAATGGGGCATAGGTAGACAACAAGTTATATTTAATGACTGATTTTTGACCAAAATAATTGGCTATTGCGCCGGAAAACAGGAGAGAATCCACTTCTTTCCCTGCATCTTCAATTAAATGGGCAATTCCCCAAGGCGAATTATAAACATAGTTATTAAACGTAATTTCAGGAAACAAAGGGTAAAATTCAGAAATAGCTTCAATAAATTGGTTAGACCCCAAAACACCAATAACAACCATTTTTGACAACTCCCCTATTTGACTAAAAACATATATTTAAATAGTATATCATATTTTTTAAATTTTTTAACAATTTACCTCTTTATAAAAAAGGCACCGGCCTAAGCCGATGCTCGTTAGATGCGCTTTGCTCCAATATATTTTGGTTTCCAGTAGCTGTTGCTTGTGTAAGTAATCATGACTCCTTTTGAGGATGAAGCCATGATCATTTTACCCTCTCCCACATAGATCGCAACATGGGATGGTTTGCTTGCCTTCGTTGGTGCAAAGAACATTAAATCACCAGTTTGTAATGATCCGACACGGTAGCCTTTTGTGTAGAACATGTCCGCTGCGGTACGTGGCAGATTGATTCCTGCTTTACCAAAAGAGTATTTTACAAGTCCCGAACAGTCAAATCCGCTTGGTGACATTCCACCCCATTTATATGGAACTCCAATATTGGCTTTTGCTACTGAAATTGCTTTTGTATGATAAGTTGCCGCTTCTGCTTTTTCACCCGATGTGGCAAATAATGATGTTGTCAAAGTTGCTGTAATGGCTAATGCTGCGACTAGTTTCTTTAACATATTTGTTATTCCCCCTCTGAGTGATTTGATAATCATACTATACAAGGAAAGGATAACAATGCTGTCACAGCAAGATTACAATTACATTACAATGTTATTCTAATATAATTTTATTCATTAAATCCATTTAGCAAACCAGGCTACATAATAGGCCGCTGGTATGAATAAAAGTTGCGCAACAATCGTGCCTATAAATTTGGAACTAATCATGGTAAGGGAATAACTCTTCAAGTAGATATAATCACTCTGTTTCTTCATGACTCGATCCGCCAATACGGAAGCTTTGGGATCTATAAATAATGTTAATAATATAGTCGCAATACCATTTATGATCCCAGAGGACATAAGTGCTGCCTGGGCATATTTTGGTACTAGCAATGAAGCATATATAGATGATAGAACACCAATTGTAAAAACAGCTGAAATGATGACATTAATCACAAACAGACGTTTAGGAATTGTTTTTAGGGTAATTCCTTTTAAATATGACAATCGTGGCAGTCTGAAACACATGATCACTTTTTTGAAACCCTTAGCATTTATATATTTTGTGAACAGCCCAATAACCGACCCCCGTTGATTGGAAAGCTGAACAATCGCACGGGAAAAGATATTGATGAATGTGGGAAAGAGTAAAATTCCCAACAGAACACCAAGAGATGTGACTCCAATTAAAATTCTGTATTGCTCTTCAATAAAATGTAATTTATGAATGCCTGGTGCCTCAGCAATTAATTTTGCAGTCAAAGGCTGCTGAATCATCGTCGAAAACCTTGAAACAATGACCAAAGTGCTGAACAAAGACAGCGCTGTGGCAATCAATTTCACTCTAGCTCCTGAAATCCTGGTGGAATAAGCTAATGTCTCAATCATGGTAATGATTAATAAAAAAATAGAAATAATGATCACTTTACTTGTAATTAATTCCATAAAAATCCTCGCAGTCGTTATTATCGCTAAATATAAACTCAATTTATTATTTGGAAATTCCTTTAAAAAAGCAACCTTTTTATTTTTATATCAAAAAAATAAAATAGATCAAATCCAATTTGATTTGATCTATCAATCGTGCCTTTTAATGGAATGAATGATTCCGTAGCGTTTTGTTATGAAAAACTAATCGCTAGGCAGTCGTATGCCGCTCCAGTTGCTTACATCACATTGGCCATACTTATTCCAACCCAGGTGTTTACATCGACTTCTCCTGCTCCTCTATCACCCGCTCAACCCCAAATAGAATCAGCTTCAAACCAAAATCAAACGCCTCATCGGTCCCCATTAGCTCAAACAGCCCGTTCGTGAACATCCTGCGGAACAGTCCCGCATCCGTCTCGCTCATGGAGTCAAGAAGGTGAATCATCTCCTCACCTGGAAGCTCTACCTGGTCCTTAAGGATAGCGGAGACATTACGCTCATGCTGATAATCGTCTAAAACGAAGTAGAAAACATAGTTCACAAGCGTAGTAACCACTTGAAATTTCTGCTCTTGCTTAAGTGGTGCATGTTCCACACAGAGCAGCATTCGGTTGGTGAACCGGATAATGTCTGGTTCATGAGGCAGTGTCATCATCATAATCTGCGTGGAGCAGGGGTATCGGCTGAGCACGCTCCGTACTGTTACCGCAAGCCCTGTCAACTGCTCCTTCCAGTCCCCCTCGGAGTGAAACTCCTCTAGTATCATTTTCGACACCTGGTTTGCCAGACGTTGGTAGAGATTCTGTTTGTTCTTGAAGTACCAGTACAGAGATGGAGCCTGAATCCCAAGCCTATCGGCCAATCGTCTCATGCTGAATTTTTCGATGCCCTCCTCTCCAAGAAGCTCCCATGAGGTTTCCAGAATCTTATCCTCAGAAATCTGAGGCTGTTGCTTTTTCATCGTTATCCGCCCTTTTATCTAACAGTGTAAGATTTTGCTTTACAGGTTTCTAGATTGATGATATCATCTAACACTGTAAGATGCAACCTTACACCGTTAGATTGAAGACCATAATATCTGATGAAAGTGGTGATCCATCATGGATAAAGAAACCCTCTATTACTTTGAAAAAGCACCGGTCACAAAAGCCGTAGTTCACTTTGCTGTACCGATGATGCTAGGCACATCAATGAATGTCATATATTCCATCCTGAATGCCTATTTCCTTGGTACACTCCACAATACTGCCATGTTAACCGCACTTGCACTAACCTTGCCGTTATTCGCAATCATTATGGCACTAGGCAACTTGATTGGCATGGGCAGCGGTACATTTATCTCCCGTTTACTTGGAGAAAAAAAATATCATGATGTAAAGCATGTGTCTTCATTCGCCTTTTACAGCAGTTTAATTCTAGGCCTAATCGTGATGGCCGTGGGTCTCCCGTTGATTGATTCAATCGTTCGTGACCTTGGGGCAACGCCTGACTCCTTTAAGTTCACAAAGGAGTATGTAACGATTATGCTTATTGGTTCTCCGTTCGTCGTATTATTCTTCACGCTGGAGAATATCGTTCGCTCGGAGGGGGAAGCAATCACGTCCATGATCGGTATGGTACTCAGTGTTGTTGTGAATATTCTTCTCGATGCGCTAGTCATTTTCGGCTTCCATTGGGGAGTGATCGGCGTTGCGTCTGCTACGGTTATTTCTAACTTGGTTGCGAGTTTATACTACGCCTTCCATATGGGATATAGGAGCCAATTCTTAACTGTCTCCGTAAAATGGTTTATGGTTACCAAGGACATTCTTAGCAATGTATTAAAAATCGGAATTCCCGTCTTTATTATGTGTATCTTTTTGGGGGCAATGTCGCTCATCTTTAACCATTTTCTTGTTGAATATGGAGATCAGGCCGTAGCAGCTTACGGAATTTCATCACGTTTATTGCAATTTCCTGAGTTTATTCTGATGGGCTTATGCGAAGGAGTCGTACCGCTGATTGCCTTCTCTTTTACAGCGAATAAATTGCGTTTGAAAAAGACTATTGGATTTACTTTTAAATCGATTGTGGCGTTAGCAGCCGTGTTCGGCATCATCGTCTATTTGATTTCCGATCATTTAATTGGTTTATTTACTAATGACCCGCAATTAATTGAGATGGGCAGCTTCATTCTACATGTGACGTATTTATCCTTGTTCATTACAGGAATGACTTCATTGTTTACCGGGATCTTCCAAGCAACAGCGCAAGGAACTGCCGCGCTTATTATGTCAATTATTCAAGGAATTACTCTGATACCTGTGTTGGTTATCGCCAATCAAATGAACGGCTTCCACGGGGTGGTTTGGTCACTAGTCATTGCGGATGCTGTCGCATTCCTTGTTGGAGCCATCATGCTGTTTGTTTTACGGAACAAATTGCAGCCGGAATTGGATAGTTTAGTACAGTAGAAAACATTCAAAAAAAATAACCTCTTAAGTAAAGAATACCTAAGAGGTTATTTTTATTAATCTTCTTTCTCTATTTAACACCAGCTACCCAACCAGGGTGTGCTTGCATCATGCGCATCAATGGACTAGGAATGACATTATCTCGTGTCATATCCATTTCGGTAATGATTTCTTCCCCTGCAATAATTTTTTCAACCCAATGCGGTTCAATTAATAATTCTCGGCCCAATGCTACTAGTTCTGCACCTGTTTCCATAGCTTCTAAAGCATCTTGTTTCGTACAAATTGAACCTACACCGATAAGCGGGACACGTCCGTCAATGACACGATGGATTATTTTGACACGTTGTTCTTTTTCACCTTCATAACGGCGGGCTAATGAACGGAAATCTCCAAGTGAAATGTGTAAATAATCGAGTGGTTCATTTGCTAATCGATCAACAAGCTGTACTGTATCATCGAGGGTAATCCCCTCTTCTTCCGGCTCTTCCGGGCTGAATCGATAGCCAACGATAAATGAATCATCTGCGTATTGGTGTTTTATACGATTCACTTCTGTTATTACTTCTAATGGGAATCGCATCCGTTTTTCAAGTGTACCACCGTATTCATCTACTCGTTTGTTTGTTAGACCAGAAAAAAATTGTTGAAGTAGATACGTATTTGCACCGTGTATTTCAACGCCATCAAAGCCTGCTTCAATAGCGCGGCGGGTTGTTTCACCAAATGCCTTCACGATATCTTGAATTTCCTCCATTGTTAATGCACGTGCCTTGCCTCCATCTGCCGCAATTGTATCACTTGCACTGACAACATCGCCGTTTGGAACAAGTTCACGAGGCGACTGGCGACCACCGTGATATATTTGTAAAATCGCCTTGGCACCACCTTTATGTATCGCCTGTGCTACTTTCCGTAAACTGTTAATATATAAATCCGAATGTGCAGCAAATTGGCCCGGGAAGCCTTTGCCGTTTGCGATCACGTATGTACACGCCGTAATCACTGCCCCTACCCCATATGAGCGCTCTTCGTAATATGCTAATTCTTCATCCGATACTGTATCATCTGGATTTGCAGAATATGTCGTCATCGGTGCCATTACAATACGATTCCGAAGCTCGATACCATTCTCAAATGTAAATGGTGATAAATAAGTTGTCATTTTTCTTCACTCCTTATAATTTCATAGTAAACAAATCGCTTTTATTTGTAAAAAGGTCTGCTCTCACCTTCAAGATTTTCGCATTTGCTTTTTTATTTTAGATTTAGGAAACACTCATCTATATTTTTTCAGAAATATAAAAAATAACCTCTTACGGTCATCACACCGAAGAGGCTACTTTTTATCAAACTTTATTACAAAGCCACATCAGATTAGCTCAAACCTATTTTATAGGCCACATTTTAATTGCGCACCACAGTTAGTACATGTATTGCAGCCGCCAATTTCTTTTACTTTACCTTTACGGCAAACTGGGCATGTATTGCCTACCTCAGAACCGATTGTGACATCAGTTGAACGAAGATCTGTGATAGTGTCTACTAAAACTACATGCTGCTTTGGTTTTTCAGTAAAAATAGACAGTTGTTCATCTTGATTTTCTTCGGCTTTCAGTGTTAACACCTGAGAATCACGAGAACCATCTACATATACGGTGCCGCCTTTTGCTCCACCGCGGTAAAGCCGCTCGTATACTTTTTCCACCTGCTCTACGCTATATCCCTTTGGAGCATTAACCGTTTTACTGATAGAACTGTCAATCCAACGCTGGATGACACACTGAACATCAGCATGTGCTTCTGGAGCAAGATCCATTGCTGTTACAAACCAGTTCGGCAGGTTATTAGGGTCAGCCTCTGGATGCATATCTAAATATTCTTGAACGATATCTGCTTTCACTTCGATAAATTTACCTAAGCGTCCACTTCTGAAATAAGAGAATGAGAAATAAGGCTCAAGTCCTGTGGATACGCCAACCATGGTTCCAGTGGATCCCGTAGGAGCAACCGTTAATAAATGCGAATTTCTAATTCCATTTTCCAAGATGGATTCACGGATGTCTTCCGGCATTTTTTTCATAAATCCTGTGTTGATAAAGGCATTGCGCAGACGATTGGTTTCTTCAAGAGTATCCCCTTCTAAGAATGGGAAGTTTCCTTTTTCCTTCGCCAATTCAACCGATGTTCTATAGGCGGTTGTTGCGATTGTTTCAAACACTTTATCAACTAGTTCATTACCTTCTGGTGAACCGTATTCTGTTTCACAGTAGATGAGTAAGTCATGCAAGCCCATTACTCCTAGTCCGACACGGCGTTCGCCTAAGGCTTGTTTTTTATTTTGCTCTAAGAAATAAGGCGTTGCATTGATGACGTTATCCTGCATTCTGACACCAACAGCAACAGTTTGCTTTAACTTTTCATAATCAACCATTCTTGTTTCTTTATCAGCCATTTCAGCAAGGTTAACAGCTGCAAGGTTACAAACAGAAAATGGTGCAAGTGGCTGCTCTCCACACGGATTTGTGGCTACAACCTGTTGACCATAAGCTTTTGCGTTGGTCATGTCGTTAGCATTGTCGATAAAGAAGATTCCTGGTTCTGCGGAGTATGTGGCACAAATGTTAATAAGGTTCCACAATTCCTTAGCTTTAATCTTCTTGTAGACACGTACTTTGTGGCCCATTTTTTCCCACTCACGCACATCTCCAACTTCATGCCATTTTTCATTGTAAATCTTCATTTCCTCAGGATCGTATCCCTCAACATATGGGAAACGAAGTTCATACTCACCGTCGTTTTCAACAGCATCCATAAACTCTTTGGTTAAACAAACGGAAATGTTTGCTCCAGTTAAGAACTCAGGGTTATGAACCGTATAATTTCCGCCTGTTGCCAGTTTTTCTTCTGCATCAGCGATAATCGACTCACTAAAACCGCCATAACCAGGAATGGTTTTGTAGTTCACAATTCCTTGGTACATCGCTGTTTCTTGCATTGTCAACGGAGTGAATTTTAATTTGTCTTTAGCTAGCTTTTTAATCGTTTCATCTTTTGTATTTTCAATTAAGAATCTGAGGATTCTTGGGTTCTGCATTTTTGAAATAATAAATTCAATAATATCAGGATGCCAGTCGGCCAGCATGATCATCTGGGCCCCTCTGCGACTCCCACCCTGCTCAACCAAATGCGTCAATTTTGCGATATCATCCAACCAGGATACTGATCCTGATGATTTGCCATTTACGCCTCTGGCCAAGGTGTTTCTTGGTCGTAAGGTAGAACCATTTGTACCAACGCCGCCGCCGCGGCTCATGATTTCCATTACCTGCTTGCGATGGTCAGAAATGCCTTCACGTGAGTCTGCCACAAAAGGCATTACGTAGCAGTTAAAATAAGTAACATCCGTTCCCGCACCTGCTCCATAAAGAACACGGCCGGCTGGAATAAAGTTTGAGTTTACCAGCTCTTGATAGAACTTCTCCGTCCATTCAATCCGCTTATCTTCTGTTTCCTCAACAGCCGCTAGGCCAGTTGCAACCCGTTTGGCAATTTGCTCATAGAAAAGCTCCAAAGGCTTCTCGATAATATCAAGCGAGCGCCAAATCGCACCGGTTTCTACTTCTTGCTGATCATCCAATACGCCTCTGAATTCTTCTTCCACCAAAACTTGCGCTTTTTTATTCTCCCAATCAATTTCTAAGATGTATCCTAAGCCTCGTGCCGGGAATTTGGGATCTTCTTTAATCGTAAGAACAACAAAGTCGCCTTTTGTGAGGGTAATTTTTTCAGTATCTTTAAAGGTGTAGCGATCCAACATGACTAACCGCGAAACACCCTTGTGAGTTATTTTCATATCCGGGGTAACTGGGTGTACCTGGGGAAATAGATGGATATCCTCATTCAACCTTTCCACATCAATATTCATTTTTGGTCTAAAAACAACCGACATGAGAACAACTCCTTCAAATTAAAAATCTATATATATACGCTAGATTCTAGTAGACTATGTCAATCTAGCTGACTCATGAATTAAGGTTAACAAGAAAAGAATAATAAATCAATATATAGTACCGAAAATATTTTTAACACCACTATATATTGTATCGAGAACAAATGAAAACTATTTTGTCAAACCTAAAAAAAACTAGTATTAAGAGAAAATAAAAGATATTCTATGATTTTCTACACAAAACAAGAAATTTTAACAAATTTCGCCGCTTGATTATTAAAAAAGAAAAATGATAAAAAGCAGAGCTTGCCGCTTCTCATCATCTTTTATAATTCCATTCATCGTTTTCATAACGATCTTTTGCTAGTTTTTGCACATAAGCGAGCTGTTCTTCTGTTAATTGATAGGGCTCCAGGTCTATATTTAGACCTTCTGCAAATCCTCTATAAAAAGCAGCCTTTGCTTCATCGAGTGTGATTTTACGAGGACTTATATCATTGATTGCGACTGCCTTATCCCTGAACCCTTTTTTCATCCGTTCCTTTACCCGCTCATTTGGATATTTGAATAAACTAAACAGCTTATCCTCGTCCAAATCCAGTAGGATTGAACCATGTTGTAGAATTACCCCTTTCTGTCTTGTTTGGGCACTCCCTGCTACCTTCCGCCCTTCAACAACCAGCTCGTACCAGCTAGGGGCATCAAAACAGACTGCAGATCTTGGATTTTTAAGAGCATCGCGCTCTTCAGCCGTTTTTGGGACTGCAAAATAGGCATCCATCCCTAAATGAAGGAATCCTTTTAAGATCCCTTCCGAAATTACACGGTAGGCTTCTGTGACTGTTTTTGGCATCTCTGGATGATCCTCAGAAACGATGACACTGTATGTAAGCTCGTGTTCATGGAGAACGCCACGACCGCCTGTAGGCCGTCTTACAAACCCCAACTGATGAGCCTTTACAGCCTCCATATCAATTTCTTTTTCGACCTTTTGAAAATATCCAACAGACAATGTTGGAGGATTCCATCCATAAAAACGAATCACCGGTGGTATTTTACCCTCACTATGCCAATCAAGCAACGCTTCGTCCATTGCCATATTAAATGATGGTGCACTCAACCCTGTATCTATAAAAAGCCATTTCTCTTTTTCCATCCCCAAAACCTCATTAGTATAAATTTTATTCGAAATTTAGTCTACCAAAATCAGCAAGGAATTCAAAATAGATTGTTTCTGGTATAATTTTATTATAAGAAATTTACGGTTTCTTCTTTATCTTTGGAAGAAGGACTACTATAATAAAAACTAGTGTAGAAAAGCTTGAAAGGGGCAAGAAGAAGTGAATTCACTTTATACATTACTCGTCATCATTGGTGCTGTTATCATTTATACGGTTACAAACTACTTCTTTCAAAAACGAATTGTTAAAACGGTAACAGAAGAGGAGTTTCGTGCGGGTTATCGGAAGGCACAGCTTATCGATGTCCGTGAACCGAACGAGTTTGAAGGGGGACATATTTTAGGAGCGCGCAATATTCCTATGTCTCAATTAAAAACACGCATGAAGGAAATTCGACCTGATCTTCCGGTTTATTTATATTGCCAAAGCGGGATGCGCAGTGGTCGTGCTGCTCAATTTCTGCATAAAAGAGGCTATAAAGATCTTACCCAGCTTCAAGGCGGGTTTAAAAAATGGACAGGTAAAGTCAAAACAAAAAAATAATAGAATGTAGAAAAGGGATGGTCCACCGAAGTGAACCATCCCTTTTTATTATGCTTGATAGCGTAAAATGGGTTTTCGTGCTGCTGTTGTTTCATCCAACCGCCCAACAACTGTTGTATGAGGAGCTTCCTGAACGATTTCCGGATTTTCTTCCGCTTCCTTGGCTATTTGGATCATGATATCAACAAAGGAATCGAGTGTTTCTTTTGATTCTGTTTCTGTTGGCTCAATCATAATACATTCTTCCACGTTTAGTGGGAAGTAAATGGTTGGCGGATGGTAGCCGAAGTCTAACAGGCGCTTCGCAATGTCAAGTGTCCGAACACCAAGTTTTTTCTGACGTCTTCCGCTTAAAACGAATTCATGCTTACAATGACGATCAAATGGCAAGTCATAATATTCTGCCAGACGACGCATCATGTAGTTAGCATTTAAGACAGCATATTCTGTGACAGCCTTTAAGCCATCTGGACCCATGGAACGGATATAGGTATAAGCACGAACATTAATTCCAAAGTTTCCATAGTATGGCTTCACACGTCCAATGGATTGTGGACGATCGTAATCAAATACATACTCTTCACCCTGCTTGGTGATGACTGGTTTTGGTAGGAAAGGAATTAGGTCTGCTTTAACCCCAACTGGACCTGAACCAGGGCCACCTCCGCCGTGTGGACCAGTAAATGTTTTGTGAAGATTTAAGTGTACCACATCAAAGCCCATATCTCCCGGACGTGCTTTAGAAAGTACTGCATTTAAGTTTGCACCATCGTAATATACCTTACCGCCTGCTCCATGGACGATTTCGGCAATTTCGACAATATGTTCTTCAAATAAACCGAGTGTATTTGGATTTGTCAGCATCAAGGCCGCAGTATCTTCGCCTACAACCCTTCTTAAGTCATCAAGGTCAACAAGGCCTTTTTCATTTGATTTAACAGTTATGGTTTCTAGACCTGCAACTGTTGCAGACGCCGGGTTAGTTCCATGAGCGGAGTCAGGAATAATTACCTTTGTACGTTTTAAGTCCCCATTTGCTTCATGGTAGGCACGAATCAACATTAACCCTGTCCATTCGCCATGTGCGCCTGCAGCCGGCTGAAGAGTTACTTCATCCATACCGGTAATTTCTTTTAAATGTTGCTGCAAATCATATAACAGCTCAAGGGCCCCTTGAACAGAGCTTTCATCCTGAAGTGGGTGTATATGAGCAAAACCATTAAAACGGGCAACATTTTCATTAATCTTTGGATTATATTTCATGGTACAAGAACCAAGCGGATAAAATCCGGAGTCGACTCCATGATTGCGTTTAGAAAGAGCGGTATAGTGGCGCATGATATCCAATTCAGATACCTCTGGAAGAAGCGGTTCCTCCTCGCGCAGATACCCCTCTGGAAGCAGACCTGTTACGTCAATCTCAGGGATATCCATTTCAGGCAGGCTGTATCCAATCCGACCTGGTGTGCTTAATTCAAAAATGAGCTTCTGGTCTTGATTATGCATGCAAATCCCTCATTTCTTTTACAAATGTATCAATTTCTTCCTTTGTCCGTTGTTCTGTAACAGCTACAAGCATATGATTGGCAAGTTCAGGATCATCACGGCCAAGGTCATATCCACCGATTATGTCTTTTTCAAGCAGCAGTTGATTTACTTCCTTCACAGGCTTATTTAATTTGACGACAAATTCATTAAATGAGTATCCATCATATACAATTTCGAATCCAGCTTCTTTAAAAGCGTTTTTAGCGTAATAAGCCTTCTGAAGATTGGCTGATGCTATTTCACGTACACCTTTTTTACCAAGCGCAGTCATCGCTACAGAAGCAGCCAGCGCATTTAATGCTTGATTAGAACAAATATTAGATGTAGCTTTATCACGTCGGATATGCTGCTCACGTGCTTGCAGTGTTAATACAAATCCGCGGCGCCCTTGGTCATCTGTTGTTTGTCCGACAAGTCGTCCTGGAACTTTACGCATTAACTTGTTTGTAACTGCGAAGAATCCGCAATGAGGTCCGCCAAAAGCTGTTGGGATCCCAAACGGTTGGGCATCTCCCACGACAATATCTGCTCCAAATTTCCCTGGTGGAGTTAATAAACCTAGTGCAAGTGGATTGCTGGACACAACAAACATGGCTTTTTGTTCATGAATCACTTCCTCTAGCTCTTTTAAAGGTTCGATTCTGCCATAAAAGTTTGGATATTGAACAATGACGGTCGCAACAGAATCATTCACTAATTCCTTTAACGAATCAAGATCAGTAACGCCATCTTTTACTGGCACTTCTACTACCTCAAGATATTGACCTTTCGCATACGTTTTAAGAACCTCACGGGATTCCGGGTGTACTGCCTTTGATACTAGGATGGTTTTTCGTTTCATATGTCCGGCGCTTAACATGGCTGCTTCAGCAAGTGCTGTTCCGCCATCATACATGGAAGAGTTGGCGACATCCATTCCAGTCAGTTCGCAGATCATGGTCTGGAATTCAAAAATGGCTTGCAGCTCTCCTTGAGAAATCTCCGGCTGGTAAGGTGTATAGGCTGTATAAAATTCTGATCTTGATAGGACATGGTCAACGATTACCGGCATATAGTGATCGTATACACCTGCACCCAAGAAAGAGGTATTGGTTTTTAAATCAGCATTTTTACTTGCCATTTTAAATAGTTCCTTCATCAAAGAAGGTTCCGACTTAGCCGCAGTTATGTTATATTCACCTTTAAATCTCACTTTTTCAGGAATATCACTGAATAACTCATCGATGGTGGAAACACCAATTTTCTCAAGCATGGCCTGTTTATCTTGTTCTGTCATTGGTAAATAGCGATGTTTCATCTTTCTTACTCCCTTCTACTATTTCTTTTCTTTTTTATAAAAAGGTGTCGGAATGACTTTAGCTTTTAATCGTTTTCCGCGAATTTCCACTTCTACTTCTGAATCAACAGCAGTAAATTCTGTTGAGATTAGGGCTAGACCAATATTTTTCTTTAATGTTGGTGACTGTGTTCCGGTAGTGACCACACCGATATGGTTAGTACCCGCATATACCGGGTAGCCATGGCGCGGGATACCGCGGTCAATCATTTCAATACCAACAATCTTTCTCGATAATCCCTTTTCTTTTTGTTGCACTAACGAGGTTTTTCCAATAAAATCTGCCTCTTTTTTCAACTTTACTGCAAAACCAATACCTGCTTCTAATGGGGAAATTTCTGGAGATAATTCCTGACCATAAAGAGCCAAATTAGCTTCAAAACGAAGGGTATCACGAGCACCTAAGCCACAGGCCACCACTCCATCTTCTTTTCCAGCATCGAGAATTACATTCCAAAGGTCAACGGCATCTTCAGATGAACAATAGATCTCAAAGCCATCTTCTCCGGTATATCCTGTTCTGGAGACCAAGGTTTTTCTTCCATTTATATCAACTTCCTGTTGAAATTTGAAAAAGCGAATTTGACTTAAATCTGCCTTGGTCAACCTCTGTAACACAGTTTCCGCCAGCGGACCTTGGAGGGCAAGCTGAGCCATTTTTTCTGATAAGTTTTTTATTGAGACGTCACCTTCAATGTGTGCTTCTAGCCAGCTATAATCTTTTTCGATATTAGATGCGTTCACTACAAGGAGGTAATGGTTATCCTCAATTTTATAGACAAGCAGATCATCTACTGTCCCCCCGTTTTCATAGCACATGGCTGTATATTGGGCACCACCGTTAGGGATCTTTGAAATGTCGTTTGTCATCATTTTTTGTAAATAGGCCAAGCTGTCAGTTCCTTTTACTTCGACTTCACCCATGTGGGACACATCGAATAGACCAGCTTTCGAGCGAACAGCTTCGTGTTCTTCCTTAATGCTGGAGAATTGTACCGGTAACTCCCATCCACCAAAATCAATCGTTTTCCCGCCATATTCTTTATAAACCTCGAAAAGCGGAGTACGTTTTAATTCAACCACTTAATCATCCCCCTTGAAATTCAAATTATTATGAAACTGCCTTTTTCAAAAGACACAAAACCACTTTTTCAATCACTGGAAATTCTTTCTCCGAATGAGAGGACACAAAAAAGGACAGACACCCCCCTTTGTAAAAAAGAAGGTCCCTGTCCTTTCACCTGAAAGTTTACCTTTGATGGCTTTCCCCTTTGGTGGCTGCACGAGGCAGCGCTCTCCAGAGCCGCGTCAAACAAGAGTTCTTTTGCCTGAGAGATTCACATTACATGCTTGCTCCTTCGGCGCTACCAAGGTAGTCTCTCCTCTTGTTGTCATCCGCATTTATAATATTTTCCAAATTGGTGATACTAAACATACTTATAAAATTTATTTGCTAATGCAAATATTTGAAACTTTCAAAGCTATTATCATCCTACCATTAAAGCAATGCTTCGAGCAATCATTTTTTAGTGCTGAACAAGTATTAAAAGGAGATGAAAATATGAAGGTTGAAATTGAATTTGATTCCTCTTGGCAGGATGATTTTTTACATAGAGTCGAGCATGATGGACCATGGGGAAACTGGGAGCTTTTTAAGTTGGCGATTGAGGTGGAGAAACATTTGGTGATTCCGGATTTTGAAGGTTTGCAAGCCCCTTCACATCTTCCCAACTTAACTCCACTCCCTCATCAACTTGAGACAGCTAAACAAGTTATTGAAAATATGAATGGCAAAGCCATTCTTGCTGACGAGGTTGGATTAGGAAAAACGATTGAAGCAGGATTAATTTTAAAAGAATACATGATTCGCGGCTTGGTAAAGAAAGTACTCATCTTAGTCCCTGCATCATTAGTCACCCAATGGGCTCAAGAATTAAACAGCAAATTTTTCATACCAGCCATTACTCAACGAAAAAGCTATGTTTGGGAAAGTTGTGATGTTGTTGTGTCTTCCATCGATACAGCCAAGCGGAATCCACATCGTGATATCATTTTCCAGCAGGACTATGATCTGATTATTATTGATGAAGCACATAAACTAAAAAATAATAAAACCAAAAACTACGAATTTGTTCAAAGTCTTAAAAAGAAATTTTGTTTGTTATTGACAGCAACTCCCATCCAAAACCGAATAGAAGAGATTTTTAACTTGGTATCACTATTAAAGCCGGGTCACTTAGGAAGTGAAACTACTTTTTATGAAAAATATAAACGGGATTCTCGCTCGTTAAATGATGATGAACATCTAAAAGAGTTGGTAAATAAAGTCATGATTCGAAATCGGAGGGCCGATACCGGGATTGAGTGGACGAAAAGACATGTGGAAACCATCCCAATCGAATTTACTCAGCCTGAAAAAGAGCTATATGAATCCATCACATCTCTAAGAAACGAAGGCGATTGGGTTCAGGCGAGCAGCTTTTCAGTGATGACTTTACAGCGCGAAGCATGCAGCAGCAGGGAGGCCGTTTTTTATACGCTTAAAAATATGCTTCAAAAAAAGGAGAACCCTCCTCGTGCCTATGAAGAGCAAATTGAATTTTTAATAAAAAAAGTGGAAGCTGTGCAAGCCAATTCAAAAGCAGAAAAGGCGCTTGAACTAATACAAAAGATCAATAATAAAGTGATTATCTTTACAGAATACCGTGCCACTCAGCTTTATTTACAATGGTATTTAAAGCAGCATGGCATTACATCAGTGCCATTCCGAGGTGGGTTTAAACGCGGAAAAAAAGACTGGATGCGGGAATTATTCCAAAAGCATGCTCAAGTCCTTATTGCTACTGAAGCAGGCGGCGAAGGAATTAACTTACAATTTTGTCATCATATCATTAACTTTGATTTGCCTTGGAACCCGATGAGACTTGAACAGAGAATTGGTCGGATTCATCGCTTGGGTCAGGAAAATGACGTGATGATCTATAATTTTGCTATCAAAAATACCGTCGAGGAACATATATTAAAGCTTCTTTACGAAAAAATTGAACTATTTGAAAAAGTAATTGGGGAGCTTGATGATATATTAACAAAGCTGGAGTTTGGTAATATTGAGGATCATATAATGGATATTTTCGGAGGTTCTAGCACTGAAGGTGAGATGCGGATCAAAATGGAAAATTTAACCTCAATGATAGAATTTGCAGAGAGTATGAAGAAAGGAGAATCCCATGCAGCAGCAGGAAATTCATAATTTTCTTTTAAAGTATTTCCAAGCGAACGAATGCCCGATCCTGGATAATGCCCCAGGCTATTTAGATGTCCAATTAACCATTGATTTAG
This sequence comes from Neobacillus solisequens, assembly GCF_051233465.1. Classification (NCBI taxonomy): domain Bacteria; kingdom Bacillati; phylum Bacillota; class Bacilli; order Caryophanales; family Bacillaceae; genus Neobacillus; species Neobacillus solisequens. The sequence goes on from NZ_JBKFGJ010000013.1 coordinate 107,774, forward strand.
ATAAAGAACTGATGAATCGCCCCTTTTACTGGCACTATTTGGAAAAAACAAGTGGCGTTCCTAATCCAATGAAGCTGACATTAATTACGAATCCAGACGCAACACCTGATCACATAAAAGGTGAAACGATTCATTTTGGATCTCCAAGACTGCATCAAATCTTCGGCTCAACCAAAAATTTATCAAGATATATTCGTCTTTATGAAAATCATGGCCACGTTAAAAGTCAAACTGCTTTGATGCCCTGGTTATGTATGAATGTCAAACTATCCTACCAATGTGATCGGAAGCGTGATGTGTTCAAATCAATTGGTTTACAATTGATTAACGGAATGATGGTAGAGAATTTTCATGAACGTCTGCTGAACATTTCCTTAACACCTAAAATTCCGGATTACTCCTTCACTCTTTCACCATTAGTAAAACCAAAAAGCGGAATGGTACGAATCGAAAATTATCTTAAATCAATCATTGAAACAGAGGATCACTCATGGGCTGATAAAGCTAGAGAGCGGTGGGATAAGGATTTAAAATTACTGGAGCATTTTTATGAGGATGTAGAAGAGGAAAACGAAAGTTATGAGACAGAAAAACAGGCCTTAAGAGAACAGTATGAACCAAGAATCCATATTTCATTTATTAATGGCGGTCTTTTTTATTTGACAGAGAATGCCGTTTAAAAAAGAAAAAAGAAGAGGGTGCCCCATTTGCTGGTCACCTTCTTCTATTTTTAAATCGCTTACTCTCCGCCTCCAAGCGGCATCATGAACGTTGTCCAATATGTAAAACCGGCGAAGAAAACTGTCAGATATGCTCCAAAAACATACATATACATACGTTCAGAAAGCTTTAGATAGCTAAGCAGGACAAAAAATCCAGTTTGGGCTAAGAAAAGCATTGCTGTTCTATCCATATCTCCAAGATAAAACATTACGGTAAAAATACCCGTCCAGAAACCTAATACTCTGAACATCCGATCCATATGTATCCCTCCTTTACCCCTTATGAATACCATTCATTACAATATTATAAAGTATCAGGAGGTATAATGTAAATAATGGTTTCACATTAGTTTGTTACGACTGCTTGGTATGAACATGTATCGCATCCAGTGAACATATTATCCTTTTCAATTAGTTCAATAGAATCAAATAATGTTTCAAACATTCCTTTAAGGAATTCGCGATGCATACTGCATACTGTCTCATGTTCTTCGGCCACTTCTTTAAATGGACAATTGAAGATTTGGAAATAGATCTTAGTATGATCCCCATTAGCTTCAAATTCAGGATAGAAACCTGCAAGAGTAGCAGCGTTTTTTAATATACTTAGCTTTTCATCGAAATTTAATACATCGCCAAGCGATCTTCTTGCCATTTCCTGTTCTACAATCTCAGCACCAAAACGCTTCCCAGTTAAGAACAGTGCATCACGGCCTACATCTCCCAAAGAGATCATCGTTTGGATGGCCACTTTTGATAAAAGCATATAATCACGGAATGGGAAATGAAGCTGAATCACATCATCCGATAAACGATACAATCGGCTTGGTCTTCCACCTTTACCCGTTTTCTTTGTTTCTGAAACTAACATGTTTACATCTTCAAGTTTGGATAAATGTAATCTAGCCACGTTTGGGTGGATGTTAAAGTTATCAGCTACTTCTTGTACAGTCACTTCTTTGTGGCGTTTAGTAATGTATTGATAAATGTAGTAACGCGTTGGATCTGATAATACATTGGTTATCTTTAATGTTTGTTCCATCTTGGCTCACCTCGGACCCCCATAATTTCCTTTATTATAATACAGCTAAAATAAAGTGGGAATGAGGTTAACACTGTATACACTATATGTTTAGAAAATGTTCACAATTACAGACTCAATATTGTAACAATATCCTGAAAATATGACAAATTTTGGTTAAATAGGATTCATTTCGAAAAAAATAAATAAAACATTTCAAAAATTAAGAAGAATATGATAGAATGATGTCGAATTACAGTTTAGACCAATAAATAAGGCGGTGATTACGATTGTAAATTCGATTGAAATTTTGGCAAACCGAATCATCACAGATGCTGCAAAAAATCAGGCCTCAGATATTCATATTATTCCCCGGATGAATGACACCCTCATCCAAATCCGTTTAACTAACAAACTGATCCCCCGCTTAACACTACCAAAAGAAGAATGCGACAGACTCATTTCTTATTTCAAATTCACAGCAAATATGGATATCGGAGAAAGAAGACGTCCTCAAAGCGGAGCAATCTTTCGTGAACTAAACGGACAATTAATAGGCCTCCGGCTCTCGACACTTCCCTCTAACAACCGAGAAAGCCTCGTAATTAGACTATTACCTCAACAGGAACAGATCCCTTTTCATCAACTTTCATTGTTTCCATCGATGACTAGAAAACTTCTAACGCTACTGAAACATGCTCATGGGCTTGTGATCCTAACAGGACCGACAGGCTCAGGAAAAACCACCACCTTGTACTCCCTTTTAAATGAAACAGCCCACCTATTTCATCGAAATGTAGTAACTCTCGAAGATCCTATCGAAAAAAATTATGATTCCGTTCTGCAAGTACAAGTGAATGAAAAAGCCGGCGTTACTTATGCAACAGGTCTTAAAGCCATACTCCGGCATGACCCGGATATCATTATGGTGGGAGAAATCAGGGATGCTGAAACTGCAAAGATCGCTGTGCGTGCAGCGCTGACAGGGCATTTAGTATTGAGTACTATGCATACACGCGATGCACAAGGAGCAGTTTATCGATTACATGAATTTGGTGTCAATTGGCTTGAAGTAGAACAAACTCTTATTGCTGTTACAGCACAAAGATTGGTGGAGTTAACATGTCCCTTCTGTGAAGGAGATTGCTCGCCACAATGCTACTCTTACGGAAGATGGAAACGAGCCAGCGTGTTTGAGCTGCTGTCAGGGAGAAATTTAAGCTCTGTCATGAAAGCAGCAAAGGGTGAAGAAGTGACATTAAACTATAAGACATTAAAAGAGGTCATCAGAAAGGGGATCGCCTTAGGTTATGTTCAAGAGGAAGAATATGACCGGCTGGTATTTGAAAATGAAAAAACGTAAATGGTCTTTACATGAACAGGCAAGTTTTTTAAAGAGAATTGGGGAATTGCTAGCTCGTGGATATCCTATATCCGAAGCCATTGAATCTATCTCCTATCATTTAGCAGCCAACCGAAGGGATGAACTTCTGAAGTGTTTACAAGAACTAAAAAAAGGTCTGCCCTTCCACAATGTCCTTGAAAACCTAGGATTCCAAAAAGAATTAGTTGGTTATGTTTACTTCGCTGAACAACACGGCAGCTTCGCAGATGCTTTGCTTGAGGGAAGCCATCTTGCACTCGTGAAAGATCGGGATCTACGAAAGCTAATTAAATTACTACAATACCCCCTACTATTAATAATCCTTACTGGCTTTTTAATTTTGTTTCTTGAAAAAACATTATTGCCCAGATTTATCACTCTTTTCTCCTCATTAGGGTTGGAACCTAATTTTTTCACAAAAGTGATTTATGGATTTGATCGCCTTTTTCCTGTAATTCTTGAACTAATGATTGCCTTACTGATCGTATCAGGGATTTATTACTACTTCCTTTTTAGAAAATTTTCCGCCATAAAACAACGAGAATTGCTCGTCCGCTTGCCAATGCTCGGCAAAGTCCTCAAATTGCTGTTTACCCACTACTTTTCCATTCAATTTAGTTTTTTATTATCAGGGGGAATCTCCATCGCTGAAGCTCTTCTATTATTTGAAAAAAATAAGCAACAGCCATTCTTTAGTCAATTGGGAGAAGAAATTAAAGAAAAGCTCGTGACCGGGGAAAAATTAGAAACGATTCTAGCTTCCTACCCATTTTTTGAAAAGGAGTTTCCCATGATTGTGAAACATGGACAAGAAAATGGAAGGTTGGAACAAGAACTATTATTTTGCAGTAAGTATTGCATGGTAAATATGGAGGATTTAATTGAGAAAAGCTTAAAAGCAATTCAGCCTATACTTTATCTCTTTATCGGCTTTTTAGTAGTTTCGATGTATTTAGCTATTTTATTACCCATGTTCCATCTATTAGACGGTATATAATGACTGGAGGTCACATAATGAAAAATCGCAAAAACGATCTTGAACAAGGTTTTACTTTAATAGAAATTATGATTGTAATGTTAGTGATTTCCATATTATTAATTATTACGATCCCCAATATAGCCAAGCACAATAAAAATATCAATAATAAGGGCTGTCAGGCATATGTACGAATGGTAGAGGCACAAGTTCAAGCCTACGAAATGGATTTACATACAACACCGACAATGGCTGACTTAATCAGAGAAGGGTATTTGAATGAGAATGTGAAGGGCTGTCCAAACGGCAAGACAGTAACAATTGGTTCAGATGGGAGTGTCTCTGCAGCAGAATGAACGGTCAAAAGGGGTTCACACTAGTAGAATCATTAATCGTTTTAGCGGTGTTCATGATTATTTCAACGGTGACCGTATTCTCATTAAAACCGCAAAACTCAACTATACAAATTCAAGCCTTTTTAACCCAATTAAAAACAGATCTTTATTATGCCCAAAACTATGCCCTAACGCATAACCAAGATGTATCGGTTGTCATTACTCCCAGTAAATATAGGTACATCGTGTATGTTTATAGTGCAAACCAGGAGAAAATTATTCAACGAAATTATGACACCAGTTTCTACTTTATTCCGGGATCCCTTCCTTTAAACTTCACCTATCAGGCTAACGGAAATGTTAATAAGTTCGGAACTTTCTTTATAAAAGCCAAAAAGAAGACCTACCAGATCACATTTTTAATAGGGAGAGGGAGATTTTACTTTGTGGAAAAATAAAGGCTACTTTTTGCTCGAATTGCTGCTGTCAATGTCTGCTTTGTTTATGATCTGTTTAACGTTCATTCCTTTATTCATTCAATTAAAAAAGCAATCTGATCAATTTGCCATTGAAAATAAAGCAAGACACCTACTGTTTAATGAATTACATGAAAAATTAAGTGGCTCTACAGAATTTAATAATACCTCCATTAAGGAGAACGGCATTGTTTATACCATCTCTTGGGACAATGCAGGGACACCCGAGAAGAAGGAGGCATGTATCAAAATTGATAAAACCATTTACCGCAATGAACCTAAAATATGCGAGACCCTTGAATGAACAAGGTTTTACTCTAATTGAAGTACTTTTCTCTTTAATGATCTTCAGTACCATCATCTACCTAATTGCCCCAATAATTCAAATCGCCATTGAAAATACACAAACAGATGCCCAATTGCAATCCATGGAATGGGAAGTGTTCAGCAATGAAATCAAGCAGGAAATCCGCATGTCAACACAAGCTGACGTCATTTACGATAAGCTATACGTAACGAAGGATGGCGTAACGATTACCTATGACAAATATGGAAACAATATCCGCAGAAGAGTAAACTTTAACGGCCATGAGATTGTTCTTCAAAATGTATCGAAATTGAGCTTTATTCGTACAGATCAACATATAAAAATTGAAGTGACCGATGTTTATGGGAATCATTATGATGTTGTTGTCCATGCATTTGTGGAGTGGAAACCATCATAATGATTAAAAACGAGCATGGATTTACATACCCACTGACATTATGTCTGTTGATTCTTTTTCTTACGTCCTTTTCTTTCTATGTTGAACACTTGTTGGTTGAAAGAAAGTTTTTTTCGGATACAGCCGAAAATCTTACCGCAGAATACTATTTTCATTCAACATTAAAAAAAATTGAATCAACTGTTCAAACTACTGGGAGTGTCCAGACAAACGGAACTTTTTATTTCCAAAAAGGAGTGGTCGTGTTTAGGGCCGAACCCGCAGGAGAGACATCCCAGACTGTAAATATATCACTTTCTCTTCAGTCAGGTGTTAGGATTAACGGGAAAGCAACATATGATCTGCAAACAAGAAAATTAATGAAATGGACAGAATAAACAAGGTTGAAGAGGTTTAAAATTGGGCATACTTGTGGTGAAATGTAAGGCAGGTGGTATGATGAAAACAAACGATTATGTTAAATATATGACCCAAACCTTCGTCAAGTATGTCGATCAACCCAAAGATGAACGGAAGCGTCTTCGCCTTGAGCGTAAACAGGAAAGAGCCTCGTTTTGGTATCGCTGGTTTGGCATTTTACCTTATGTCCTTTATATAGAGATTCAACGAAGACGTAAGGTTAGAGGTAAGCATAGTAACTAATGAAGATCCCCAAAATCCCTTTCAAGCAGGTAGGAATTTGGGGATTCTTTTTAAAATGGCTGTGTTAAAGGAACCCTGTTGATTGGAGCGGAATGTACGAAGACTCCTCGAAAATGCTAACGCATTTCCTTCGTGCGTGGGCGAAATCTAGGAAGAAAATCAATGTCCTGTGGGAGTACGGTTCTGGAGAGACCCCGCAGGCGCAAGCGCCGAGGAGGCTCGCCGAAACGCCCACGGAAAGCGAAGTGCCTAGAGCGGAAATCAACAGAACTGTTTAAACAAAACCTTTAAAATATTTCATCAACCTTAAGATTCTTTTGTTGAATGATAATCTGAAAGGCCGTACTCATTCCCCCTGGCATAATCAAGCTTCTGATTGCTCGATTGCGCTTGCTCTGCTCTGAAAATGGATTAGGGTCATAATGGTCTTCTAGCTCCTTAAGGATTCCCGCATTCAGTAAGAATTCATCCTGCCCATACTTAGAAACAAATTGTAGCCCAACCTGGGTCCCATTTTGGATCAGATAATCCAAATGAATATGCGAAGTAATATCCATTTCACCAGGATTTATTAAAACATTGTCTACCATTCGGTGCTGATAATAGCCTCTCAGACTTCCCTTTAATCGTCTAGGATCCATCCATTCCTTATTGGTATATCCATAATCCACAGACACTACAAAACCCTTATTTAAGGTGGCGGAGATGTTTTTAATCATATCATCCATTGCCAAGGGAATCTCGATGCGCTGGCTTTCTTTAAGTTCCCATTTCCCTTCTTGTAAGAAGGAATAAATAGCCGGATTGGTCAATGGAACCGGTCGCTCACATAATTGTTCCTGATCCAAACCAACCATGATTTCAACTAATTCGCCATTTCTTTTTTCAATGACATGGACTGGCAAGGCATCAAACAGTTCATTCGAAAAAATGATTCCTTCAAAATTGTTAATCTCACTTAGACGATCCACTTGAACAAACGAGGGAAAGTCTTGAAGCTTATTTTGCTGCAGCGCTCGATGAAATGGGCTTGATTCAACCATAAAGTATTGAAGTGGTGTTTTTATGGTATCAGACCACTCCTGCAAAAAGGCTTGGGAGAATCGGCCATTTCCGCCGCCAATTTCACAAAAAGCTGCAGGCAGGCCGTACATTTTATGAAGGCTAGCCACCCATTTTGCCACTAACCTTCCATATACATCTGAAATATTGCTTGTAGTAATAAAATCTCCTTGCCGCCCAATTTTTTGTCTTTCCTTCATATAGTAACCATATTCTGGATGATATAGTGCTTCACTCATAAAATCAGCGTATGTAATCAGTTGGTTGGGTGAGTTTGAAATAAGTTCGCGTAAATAAGTTAACATTTATAGCTCCTTTATAATTAACACTATTGACATAGTGAAAACTTTATAATATTGTTAATTTAGTAGCTTAACAATATCCCCTCCCATTATATGAATAAAACATCCCCAGAAAGACCCTTCTCCCGCCCGAGAAGGGTCTTTCACCTATTTAAAATCCATTTAAAAAAGGGTTGCTGTCCATTTCATCAGCTATGGTTGTCACTGGGCCATGCCCTGACAATACATAAGTTTCTTCAGGTAAGGTTAAGAGTTTTTCATGAATACTTTTTAACAACTGTGTCTGGTTGCCTCCAGGAAGGTCTGTTCGGCCAATGCTCCCTTGGAATAAGGCATCCCCTGAAATCACAACTCCTTCTTTGGCAAAGTAAAAAGAAACACTTCCCGGTGAATGACCAGGAGTATGATACACTTCAAATTCAAACTCCCCGATTTTCATCGTTCCTTCTTGATTGATTAGCTGTTCTGCCGGTTTTATTCTGACTGTTTCTATTAATGGAAAAAATTGCGAACCATTTAATGCAGGATCACCAAGCCATTTTTCCTCTTGTTTATGAAGATAAACAGGAACTTTAAAAGTATCCCTTACTTCATCGACTGCGCCTATATGGTCAAAATGGGCATGAGTTAAAAGAATAGCCAATGGTTTTAACCCACGCTGATTTAACAGGTTCATCAGCTTTTTACCATCACCGCCCGGATCAATAATTAAACAGGAACGGTCTGGATTTTCAACAATATAACAATTTGTTTGAATACTACCTAAAGGGATTTGCTGCCACTTCATTTTGTTACCTCCATAATTTCTGTACATTAATCCTATTTTACACTAAAGAACCATGATATAAAAAGATTCTGTCATTCACTACATTGCAGTCTATAAACCCTCGACAAATGGACCAAAAAAATATAAAATAGGAAAGGAATGTATATAATATACTTACATAACTATCTATCATGTTTGAGCTAAAGCCGTTTATTTATGTAAAGGGGGATGTTTCATGGGATTGGTTATCATTTTTGCACTTGTCACCTTAATGGCGGCATATGGCGGATTTACTGCGCTAAAAAGTAAAAATTTATTAGGGGCATTTTGGGGAATTGCTTCATTTGCCGTATTTGGATGGTTCACGGTCATGACCCTTATTCATTCAGGATATCCTGCAGGAACTCACTAAGAGGCTGTCAACAGACAGTCTTTTTTTTATTCAAAAGGCTCTATTAACGAATAATGTTGATTTTAAACCAGTTGATTGAAGCGGAAGGCACGAAGACTCCTCGAAAATGCTAACGCATTTCCTTCGTGCGTGGGCGAATTCTAGGGAGATAATCAATGTCCTGTGGGAGTACGGTTCTGGAGAGACCCCGCAGGCGCTAGCGCCGAGGAGGCTCGCCGAAACGCCCACGGAAAGCGAAGTGTCTGGAGCGGAAATTAACATACCAAGTTTAACAGTGCCAAAAAAAATAGAGGAACAACCCCTAAAAGTCATTCCTTCGTTAATGCATATATTTTCTTCGTATTTACACTTATGATTTTCTCAAAACTATTACCGTATAAAAGAAACTCTCCGGATGGGGAGAAGCTTAGTGGTTCATTTTTTAAGCCTTCAAGAATGGTTTTTTTATTAGCAGGTTGAAGTTTATATGAAACGAGATTAAATCCGTCCATATAAGTATCTGCTTCCCCACTTGTTTTAGGTTCTAATGTAATGAATTGACCTTTTTTCTCACTATAGTCATAAAAGGGCACTAACCAATCAGAGTATTTGCTAAGCTGTGGGATGGAAAACATATAAACTTTTTCCAAATCTTTATTATAAAAAGAATATACCGCTTCTGATTGATCCTGCTTTTCAACTGTAATTGTCATTAACAAATTTTTAAATGTTGAGATTTGCATAACCTCAGTAAATAGCGTTTTTTCCTCACCGGTATTCAGATCCTTAACGGCAAGTGGGGCAAATAATTTTGGATTATTCTCATCCCATTTTAAATAGGCCAAACGGGAATCAGCAAGCCATTTTGTAAAAGGCTGCGGCAAATCGAGTTGAATCATTGGTTCACTATTGATCTTTAACAGATACAAAGCAAATGTCCAATCTTCATTAAATTTTTCAACGATAATCTCATTTTCATTATAGGGATTCCATTCAAACGCTAGTTCATAACAAGCGATGGTTTCTTGTCGCTTTACTTTACCTTTCAGATCAATTATGGTCACAATTCCTTCATAAGATGTTGGTGAAGATTGAACTAAAATATACTTTTGCGATGGGCTGATTTGAGCCGTTACAATGGGAGAATCGGATTGATAAATAAGTTCACTCTTCCCTGTTGAAAGTTGATATAGATAGACATTGGATGTTTGTCCCTGGTTGGTAATGTAAACAAATTGCTCATTCGATGCCCATCCTGCTACTTTATAAAACTCACCAGATGGAATCTTAATTGGCAGCTTCCAGCTATTCTCACCTGACATAACAGACGTATTTGATTTTTCATTTTTTGCTGAGATTTTGGGTTTCACAGGGCCCTTACTGGCGCAACTGGTCAAAAGGAGGGTAAAAATTACTAAGATGATGATTGCATGTATGTTGAATTTATATCTACTAAGTTGACCCAATTGCTCCCTCCCCTTTCAAATGTTAGTACGTAAACTAGGCGAAAATGTTTCATAGATCTCAAAAATATTACAAAAATAGGAAAAAAGCCGGAGTTCGGCTTTTTTTTTCAGATTTACTATTTATTCTAAAAGGAAGGTCCATGGATATCAACAGTAAAGTGCAGCTAAAAAAATACCTTCAACACATGTTACGATCCTCGGAAATTGAGATAATGGAAGCGGATTGATTCCTTTACCCAGCTCAAGTGTAAAACCTGGGCGCCTAAATTCCTGAATAAACCAATCCTTATAGCCGGCATGGCTTTCGATGGTGCGAACGGCCTGATAGCCGCTGACTCGTTCAAACTCTCTTGCCATCTGTTCAGACTCTGGGGGTTCTAAGTTTCCGTAACCCCAATAAAATTCTTCCCCTTGTGTATGAAATGCAACCACTCGGTTAAAATCATTGCTTTTAGTCAATTCATATATAGCAATCGCTTCAGGCTCTGTAAGAGGTGAATGACCTGGATAATCTCTGGAAGCAGGAGATGTAACCGGTTTGATTTTCTGACAGAGCTCCCAGTTTGCCGGAAACTGCCGGTTTAAATCAATTCCCCTGATATTTGCCTTCCAATGTATAAAATCGGAGCTACCTTCGTTTATGGCAATCAGGTCTTTCTTGTGCTCTTGCGGCGGACCATTAAGCACTAAATCAACACCGTCAGGATTGACCATTGGCACAATCGATAGCTCTACCTCTTCAAATAATTTAGCTGTATGAATTCCCCTAAATGGATATCCATTCGATAGTGAATATAAATATTTATTGACCAAATTCATTAAAACCATGGTCGTAATCCACTCATTAGCATGAAATGAAGCGTTCATGTGTACTTTTTTAGGGCCATGACCAATCCGAATTTCATGAATGGGATGCCCCAAAACACTATGGCCAATAGGAGAAATGGTTATGAATGGATAAGCTTTTGTTAGTTTTTTTAAATGTTTTTTTAAGCTTTGAGAATCAATTGGTGAATTTGTATCTGCAAATGGATGGATCATTTACATCCACCTCCCATTATAACCAACATATGATGCAGTTTAGGAAAAATGAAAAAAACCTGCACAATGGCAGGTTTAGATTTTTTATTTTATATTTTTACGAATTAACCAGGCTGCTCCCAGTACCCCAGCATCGTTTCCTAAAGTTGCCAACGAGATTTCTGTAGAATTTCTTACTGCTGAGAACGCAAATTGATTAAAATATTCTTTTACAGTATTTAATAAAATATCTCCAGCTTTTGATACACCGCCACCCATAACAATTTTCTCAGGGTTTAATGTGTTGGCAATTGTAGAAAAGGTTAAACCTAAATGGAACCCAACCTCATTTAATACCTTAAGAGATATTGCATCGCCATTCTTAGCTGTATCAAAGACATCCTTGGCTGTAATTGTGTTATTTTCTGCTAATAGTTTAGCCAATTCGCTATCGGATGATTGAGTTTTAAGCTCTTCCATTGCTAAACGTACTACACCTGTAGCAGAGGCTACTGTTTCAAGACATCCTGTTTTGCCACAGTTACACGGAGCACCACCTAAGGGAACTGCTGTAGCATGTCCGATCTCCCCGGCAGCACCGTTAACCCCTTGAACGATATTTCCATTGACAATGACACCGCCGCCAACACCTGTACCAAGAGTAACTAAAACTAGATTCTTTGCACCTGTACCCGCACCCTTCCACATTTCACCCAAGGCGGCGCAGTTGGCATCGTTTTCAATTGCTGCCGGAAGTGATGTAGCATTTTCCAGGCTTTCCTGTAAAGGAAAGTTATCTTTCCAGCCTAAGTTCACGGCATTTAAGATTACTCCCGTTTCATAATCCACAGGTCCTGGAGCACCCATGCCGACACCTGCTATCACGTCTTTTGACAGTCCAAGTTCGCTCAATTTATCGTTGATGGATTTTGCAATATTTGAAGTAATGTATTCGCCTTCATTAGCGTTATCAGTTGTTATTTCCCATTTATGTTCAATTGTGCCATCCATTGTAATAAAGGCAATTTTGGTTGTTGTTCCTCCTAAATCTACTCCGGCAATCCACTTTTTGGACATTTCCATCACCTATCTTTATTTTTCTGTGTTTTCTTTAAGCATTTGAATTTCATGCCTAAGAAGTAAAAGGGCAGTCTGATAATCCTTCGTTTCAATCAATTGAGATTGATAGAGCTCTCTTATTTCCATTTCCATGAGTTCCAGATCGGCAATTCGGTCACCAATATAAATAAACGTTCCAAATCGCTTCAAGAATTGCTGAATATCATAAATCGTTTTCATAACTTGTTCCCCTTCATAATAATGGAGAGTCATTGTCCATTGCTTTACATTCAAAAGTATAACCTATGTGAATAGGCTCCTCAAGAATATCTTTTGTTATGAAAGGAATAATTGCCTTTCTTGGCACACAACTAAGTTTTTGTCATTAGTGATTACCCTTCCCCATATAAAATAGTAGGACAAACTTAATGATGTTTTGAATTTGAGAAGGGTGAGATTATTAGTGAAATCTATTTATAACATGACAGTCATTTTGATTGCCTTATTTGCTACATGTGCAATTTTCTCCTACCCATTTTTTAAGCCAAATGTACAAGAAACCATCACCTTTTTTCCCATTAACCCACAAGTGAAATTTAAAACAGCAGAAACAGAGCTTAAATTGGATAGTCCATTAAGTATCTTGTGGAAAGAAGGATCCACCCTTGACCGAAAAGCTTACCTGAGACAAGACGTCGGTCTCTTATTTGCAAATGGCAAACTAATTGCCAAAATGGGGGATTGGAAACAAAACGCTGCTACTATTTCCCAACAAAAAAAAATCAACATCAACCAAAATCAAATCCTTCAAGCTATTACCTTCCATCATGCCGAAATCCATGAAGCAAACCAAATCTACAGTGCCCAAAAAATAACCAACACAACCCTATATACTGCCTTGCAAAGTCCAAACAAACTCTACACTTTCCAATTTCCAAAAACAGCCCAGGAACAGCAACTAAAAGAAAAACTTGACCAACATACAGTTCAGCTCCTGCAAAACACTTTAAATAAGGGTGACAGGCACTTTTTTATCAATTTAAAATCTTACCGGGTGTTTCACTTCACTGAATTTTTTAATAGGGCCGCAGTGGGTTTGCCGGGGATGTCACGTGATGAATCTGAGAAGGTGGTGGGTCAATTGTGGGAGGGCTTGTATAAAGGGTATTTTTTGGGGATTAAAAAAAAGGACGGTACTGTAGTGGATCCAATTGGCAGTACCATCCCGATTATATTATTAGCGAATGATCAATCTCACTTATTGGTTTTGACGGAGACAGCCAACGGTGAGCCTATTCTCCTTCGCCAGATGATTTAAGGTGCTGACTAATTTCACTGACGAGATCGGTGTATTCTTTTTGATTTGGTTTTAGCTTTGCTGCCATTTCGGCATTGCTTTTCGCTTGTTGTAAATCGTTTTGTTCCAGATTTATCAAGGCAAGTTTGAAATAGGCTTCATGAAATTTCGGGTCAAGCTTAATTGCTTTCTGGAGGTTCTCCTTTGCTTCAGAGAGCATATCTTTTTTCATTTCTACGTAGGAGAGTAGAAAATAGATCCTTTCAGTTGGCTCAGTAGAATTCTTTTTATAGTTATTTAATACATCGTAGGCTTGATCAAACTTTTCTTGCTTAATATAATCCTGAGCCAGCATGATGCTAGAGTCCTCATCCAATGCTTGCCCCGAAGCACTGAAGCCATAAGTCAATGAACCCCATATTACACCTGCAGAAATCACCAAAAACAGGAGTTGGAGCAAAGGTTTTTTAGCTTTTGGAAAATGAACAATACCAGCTGCAAGAAATCCTCCTGCCAGGCCGCCTAAGTGGCCGGCATTATCTATGCCTGATGCCGAAAACCCAAACATCAAATTGAGGATTAACACAATGATAACATTCCATCCCATTGTTCTAAAAAATAATTTTGGATACATGATGCCAAAGTATAGCAATGCCCCAAAACAACCGAATATAGCGCCACTGGCCCCTGCTGATAAATGAGTGCTAAAAAGGAAACTAGCGATCACACCAGTAAAACCAGCAAACAAATAAATAAAAGGAAACCTACTATTTCCATAAATTCGTTCTACAGCAATTCCTAAATAATATAATGCCAGCGTATTCATTACTAAATGTAAAAATCCAATATGAAGAAAAACCGGCGTAATAAATCGCCACCATTCCCCTTCATAAATCAATTGATTTACCTTAGCCCCATATTTAATCAGAGTGGATGTATTCGTACTGCCTCCATGAAGCTGCATCCAAAGAAATATGGCTAATTGTATAAACATAAAAACGTACGTAAATAAGGGTTTGCCATTTGAAAGGATCGCTCTTTCTGTTTTTACCCTGTTAACCGCAAATTCCACGGTTTCCCGCTTTAAGGACTCAACCTCTGTTTCATTATATTCATCCTTTATTGGGAAAGAAAGATCAAGATACACTTTGTTTTTCAGGCTCTCAAACCCTTGTTCATACAGCTCTTTCGCCAATAGAAACGAATGGACGGTTGTTTTTCCTTCCGGATGGAGAAAAGGTTTTGAAAAGCGATATTCGTATTCATCCACAGGAGGTAATTCACTAATATAGATGGACACAACTTGAAGGTCATGTCGATTAAGCTGTTTGCGGACACTTTCTCCATTATGAGTTGCGTGCTCAATATCTCTTTGCAAAGCATTGCTCCAATCAAAATTTCCTTGCAATAATCTTATTATTGGAGCATGTTTATTTTCTAGTTTTTCAAGCCACAATTCGCGTTGATTCTCAAATAATTGAATGATCCGGTAGCCATGCTCAGATATTAGAGAAAATGCCAACCTCCAGAACATATAACTCTCTCGATTACTCATTTCTCCCCTGCTTTCTATCTCACTTTTTTCTATATAATGTTCCATTATATCCACTTTTCACTACTGTCTTTCATTATAAACGAAAAACACGGATTCCTTTAATGAATCATCTTAAAAATATGATTTATTGACATATTTACTCGAAAAAAAACCATCTGTGGTTTTTCACCAGTCAGATGGTCCTCCGAACACAGTTTGCATCATTTTTTGTTTTACACCTGGCAGACCCATAATAGATCCGACAGCTAGGCGGCGAACCCAGCTTGATCCAAGGAGCACATTAATAAGCCGATACCGATACCTGTAAGCAAAATAACCGATTGAGCCAATCATGAAAATGGATGTTAACATTCTTGTCATCATCAACCCTCCTTATGTTAGTGTGTGATGATCACAAAAGTTTTATCCAAAATTTCTATAAAAAGGATTATTTATTAAAGACTGAAGCCATTGTTTCTTTCAGAACAGAAGCAGAATGCGCAAATTTTTCATTTTCCGCATCATTTAAATCAAGTTCAACCACTTCTCTAATGCCATCTCGGTTTACGACTGTTGGTACTCCAATGAAGATATCCTTCTGCCCATATTCTCCATCAAGGTAAGCAGAAACGGTTAAAACGGAGTTTTCATTTTGCAGAATGGCCTTTGTCAGTCTTACTAAGCCCATGGCGATTCCATAATATGTGGCCCCTTTTCGCTCAATGATGTGATATGCCGCATCTCTTACATTAATAAAAATCTGTTCAAGATCTTCCTGATTAAATTCGGAATTATTTTTGGTCCATTCTGAAAGCGAAGTGCCTGCAATATCAGCATGGCTCCATACAGGCAGCTCAGTATCACCGTGCTCCCCAATAATATAGGCATGGACATTACGTGTATCCACATCAAAATACTCCCCTAATAGGAAACGGAAACGGGCTGTATCCAAAATCGTTCCCGAACCAATGACTCGTTCCTTTGGAAATCCAGAAAATTTCCAAACAGCATAAGTTAAAATATCAACTGGATTTGCAGCAACAATAAAAATTCCATCAAACCCGCTAGCCATTATTTCAGATACGATGCCTTTATAAATGCTGGTATTTTTCTCAACTAAATCCAATCTGGTTTCACCAGGTTTTTGATTCGCTCCTGCGGTGATCACTACGATATCAGCCTGACCGCACTCCTCATAACCGCCATACCAAATTTTCGTACGAGAAGGAGCGAACGGAAGCCCATGATTTAAATCCATTGCATCGCCTTCGGCCTTTTCTTTATTTAAATCAATTAAAACTAATTCGTCTGTTATCCCCTGATTCAGTAGCGCGAACGAATAGCTTGAACCCACAAACCCAGTCCCAATTACTGCAACACGTTTTACACGATTTTTCATTCTTATTCATCCCCCTATGTCGTATTTATACCTAATTAACCTAAAAATTGAAACCAAAACATGGCTATGATGGCCGCGAGGAAACCTGAAAGAAAATTAACCATATCATTATCGACAAACCAAAACCCCTTAAACATTTCAGTTGCTTTGCCGCAATGGCTCTTTTTCTCTGTCTGAATTCCGCATGTATGGCATATATATACCTTTTGATAAAAAGCCCCAATTAATGTATCAATTACATTTCCGAAAAAACCAAAGCTAAAAATAATCAGTGCAGTGTAGATTGACAAAGAAAACAACCTCAACCCGAGGAATGCAATAAATAGGGCACCTGCAATAGCAGCTATTGTTCCGAGATTACTGATCGCCCCCGAAGTCCCTTTATCAACAGGTTTGAATGTTCGGATAAAAATAGGATCCCTTTTACTCAAACTACCTATTTCGGAAGCCCACGTATCCGAATTAGAACTGGATATACTTGCCAAAAATCCTATTAACCATGTCGGATCATTATGTACATAATAAAAAAGACTAAAAAGTGCTGCTGCACCGCCATTAGCCACAACTTGGCGCCAATCCCTTGCAGAGCCTTTTTCTAATTTTTCTTCGATTTTCTTTTTGGACGAACTTTTATAGGTTGACCACAGACTCGAACTGACAAAAAATGCTCCTAAAACTAATAACCCCTTGGCTTCAAACCCTACATAAACGGCGATGCCCACCAAAATGGCGGCAACTCCTCCTGAACGCGATAAAGAATGCAGCAATATCCTGCCACCCCTGTTTATAAAATAATAAAGGAAAATTTTTACACTACTTTGTTAAAACGATTTGGTTTGGTGTAATTATTTTTGCAACAGGCAGATCGTATTCCTCAATAGGAAAATGTGGGATGATTTGTTCATGAAAAGCAAGTGAGAGTGTGCTTCCGGAGTATTGAGCTAAAAAACGATCATAATATCCGCCCCCAAAGCCGAGACGATACCCCTGTGGTGTATAGCCTAACCCCGGTACAATCAACAGGGCAATTTCATTGGGATCTACTGCATCAGTCTGTGTTTCAATTGGCTCGTATAATCCATAATAAACCGATTCTAGCTGTGAAAACTTTGTAAGTGTTCGGAAGATTAAACTTTTATCCTTGGGATGGCACTTTGGCACAACGACCGTTTTGCCTTCTTCCCATGCTTTGCGGATAATTTGATAGGTATCCACTTCAGGCTGTTTTGAGATGGTTATCCCCACGACCTTTGAATATTTCCATTCTTCCGTTTCATACAATTGTCGAGCAATTTTATAGGAGTAATCCTCATAAATAGGTTTAGTAATCCCGGCAAGTTTTTCTTTTAATACAGCCCGAATCTCGCTTTTATTGGAAAACAAAGTTTTCTCCCCTTCCCATTTTTGGATAACAAAAAAACAGCAGGAAAGACCTGCTGTTTATTTTGTTTCGCGATGCACTGTAGTACGCTTTTCTCTTGGGCAATATTTTTTAAGCTCAAGACGATCTGGATTGTTACGTTTATTTTTGTTTGAAATATAGTTACGGTCTCCACACTCAGTGCAAGCTAACGTAATATTCACACGCATGTTTATTTCCCTCCAAACGATTAAGCTGTTCGTTCATACGACTTTTCTATAATATCATTTTTCAAAAGGAAATGCTAGTGTGTTTTTCGGTCTAAACTGACATTAATGCTTTTTCCATTGAAAGTATTTCATTTTTATTGGTGCCAATTATTTCCCACGTATTAAATTTTTTTGTTTCATGCGCTCCAAGCTTCAAATCAAAAGCTAAAATACTTGCTGCAGGTCCTTTTGCCATTGGCTGGTACTTTAGAATACCGGTTTGCAAAGAACTCCATATTTTGTCAGAACGGGCAGTCCACAGCGGAATAGTCGTGTACTCTTTTACGAAAGAATCTTGGCACCGTCCATTCACCAATAGTATCTTATCATCTGCTATATGGAAAACGCGTTGATCTGAAGGTGATACAAATGCTAAATGGTTAAAATCTGGAATATAATGCATTCCTACTATTTTCAATTCCTTAGGTCCATTACTGAAATTGCTAACATAAATGGTCGTATATCTGATTCTTGAGTGGACTTGTTCATGCTTTATTTTAAAAACGATTCCTTCTTCAACCAATACTTTTTCAGTGCAATTTTGGAGCCAGATACATTTTCCTTTTATCCAGATGCCTGTAACAAACTCAACATGCTTAAACGATAATGAGGACAGGGAACTTTTATTCGTCTCAATTACATTCATCATTTACCATACCTTCTGATCATTTGATTTTCGGGTTCCATCTCTTCATTAATCCGTGACTTTAAAACAACATCTTCCATCACTCTGGCCGTTTCACAGGCAATTCGTTTCCAGCCATATAAACTTTTGACAACGTCTCTCCCATTATTTCCAATTTCAGCAGACATTCTGGGGTGATGGGATAAAAAGGCAATTTGTTCTAACATACTCCGAGCGTCACCAGGTTCCATAAGCAATCCTGAATATTCATGCTTGATAATTCCTTTTAACCCCCCTGTATTAGATACAATCGTTGCCTTCCCATGAACCATTGCTTCCAGTGCCACGATTCCAAAGGGTTCATAAAGACTTGGGAAGACTGCCAACTCACAATCAGCCAGTAAAGCATTTTTTTGTTCATCAGATAGGTAACCTGCAAAGCTTATATAATCTTGCAGATCTTTTTCCGTGATCATTTTTTGATAAGAATCCAACATAGGCCCTTTTCCACCAATTAAAAAGAAATAATCCTGATTGGTTTCCCTGGAAATTTCCGCCGCTTCAATGATGGTTTCAAATCCTTTCTCTTTCACCATTCTCCCTACCGAAAAAATAAATTTTTTTCCGTTCAGTTCAGGAAAAAGATCCCCAGCCCTAAATTTGACAATAGGTTCATCAATACCATTAGGAATAACCGCAATAGGTTCATTAGCAGCAGCAAAAACTGATAGAAGTGTTTCTTTCATATATTCACTACAAACAATGATATGATCTGAATGTTCAATTAATTGGCATTCTTTTTCATGAATAAACTTTTGCCATTGATTAAGGGTCCCATTGCTCCGCCCGTGTTCAGTTGCATGAATCGTCGTAAGTAACGGAATACCCAAGGAATTTTTCAGGTGAATAGCGGCTGCACCAATCAGCCAATCATGCGCATGAATCAGATCAAAGTTGATTTCATCCGAAAGCATTTCTGCCTTAAAGGCCATTGCCAGATTTAGACCGCCAACCCATGATAAAAAATCGTCATCTAAATCATTAATCGGTGTCACTCGATGAATCCTTACATCATCAACTATTTCTTCTGAAGGCAGATTCCCATTTCCGGCAGTTAGTATATGAACTTCATGCCCCTGATTAGCCAAGTGAACTCCTAATCCATGAACATGTCTCGAGAGCCCGCCAACTACATTTGGAGGGTATTCCCAACAAAGTAATAATATTTTCAATTTCCAGCCCCCTACAGCTCTCACCTTTATTTCATCCTGAATCAGGGATCTATTCATGATTTCCCTCCATATTCTTCGACTCTCCATAGTAACTGTAGGTACTGACAAAATCAGTCCATTTTGGTGTAGTTTCTTCATATTTTTGGAGTTGGATCAGATCATGATTCACCACGGCGCTTATATCTTCAAAGGAGGGAGTTTGAATACAATTCGAACGTAACAAGGGGAAAAATTGATTAACAGATTGATAGATTCCCAATTCAGCCACATAACTTCGATTAGCCGCTAAACCTTTTACAAACCAATAGCCATGTTGATAAGGTACTACAATTTCATAGTAGTGATGGGCATTTTTTCCGTTAAACTGTATGTCCGTTACATCATAAATTCTCACAATTGGAACCAGCTTATCAAAACACATCCCAAAATAGAGTTCAAAAATGCTCTTAGCGGTTTCAGATGTATCCCAAAAAAGTAGCATTCTTTTGGGAGTAATCAGCTTTGCATATAATTCTCCCTTTTTAGGTTGATAGGTTTCTGTTATGTTCATGATTTCCTCCAATCTGCAAACAATCAATATATGCTATTGCAAACAAATTATTCCTATAAATAACTTATTTTTATCGTAACATTAGATGTGGAGGCATACAATAAACGCAATTTGTCATATTTTGTACGGCTATCATTCGACATAAGCCAACTCTCCGATTTATAAACCTTTAGACACAGATGCACACTAATGCCTAATAGGAGAGTTCTCCTATTACAAAAAAGATGAGCCAACTGACTCATCTTGCAGTAATGAATTATGCATTCAAATTATAAAGTTTCCCTGTCTCAAGAAAAATAACATTTTCAACGATATTGGTGGAGTGATCAGCAATTCTCTCTAAAAACCGACAAACAAAAGATAATTGAATGATTTGATTCATCGAATTTGGATTACTAGGAATTTGGCTAAGCAATTCCCCAATAATCACCCCAAACATTTCATCTACTTGGTCATCCTTTTTCGCGCATTTTTGCGCAAGATCTATATCTTCAGCATAATAGGCTGTAATGGAATCAGTAACCATTTCTACCACAGATTCCATCATTTTCGAAATATCCTTAAGTGGTGACAAATATGTTTGATTACCTATTCGTATTACAGATTTAGCAATATTTACGGCCATGTCACCCATCCGTTCCACTTCAGATGACACTTTTAAAGCCACACTTATTTTTCTAAGGTCCTTTGCTACAGGTGATTCTCTAGCAATCAGCATTAATGCTTTATCGTGAATATCCTGTTCCATTTGATCGATATCATTATCGCTCTGAATCACTTTATGCGCTAAGTCTAAATCCTGATTTAGCAAGGCTACCATTGAATCTTTAATCGCTAATTCAGATTTTGCCGACATTTGTAAAAGTGATTCCTTAAGCTGTTGTAAATTATGATCAAAATTCGCTCTCGTTTTCATAACCCACACCCCATTATCCAAATCTCCCTGTAATATATCCTTCGGTTCTTGAATCTTTTGGCATGGAGAATATAGTAGAAGTTAAATCTAATTCAATTATTTCCCCCATTAAAAAGAAGGCCGTTTTATCTGAAACTCTCGAAGCTTGCTGCATATTATGCGTAACAATGACAATCGTATATTTCTCTTTTAATTCAGAGATGAGCTCTTCTATTTTCAAAGTAGAAACAGGGTCTAAAGCTGAAGTTGGCTCATCCATTAATAGCACATCAGGTTTTGTGGCTAAGGCCCTGGCTATGCATAGTCTTTGCTGCTGGCCACCTGACAATCCGAATGCAGGTGAATGCAAGCGGTCTTTTACCTCATCCCATAACGCAACATCCATTAAAGATTTCGTAACAATTTCATCCAGATCTGTTTTTCTCCTTCTGCCATGAATTCTCGGTCCATAGGCAACATTATCATAAATAGACTGTGGAAATGGATTGCCTTTTTGAAACACCATTCCCACTTGCTTTCGAAGTTCTACCAGATCGGTGTTTCCATTTAGTATATTTTTTCCATTAAACTGAATTTCTCCCGTCATTTTTACATGAGGAACCATATTAATCATCAAGTTAAGTGTCTTAATAAACGTAGATTTGCCACAACCTGATGGACCGATAATCGCTGTCACTTCTTTTTTATTGATTGGGAGATTGATATTCTTTAATGCATGATGTTCCCCATACCACAAATTCAGATCTTGAACATTAAATATTTCTCTGGTTAACGTGGTTATTGTCACTGTGTTTCCTCCTAACCGAATCGACCGGAGATATAATCTTCCGTTTGTTTTACTGATGGATTCGTAAAGATTTTTTCCGTGTCATCATATTCAATCAAATCTCCGTTTAAGAAGAATGCAGTTTGGTCTGAAATCCTTGATGCTTGCTGCATATTATGAGTAACAATAATAATGGAATAATCTTTTCTTAAATTCACAATTAAGTCCTCCACCTTGGCATTGGATATAGGGTCAAGAGCAGAGGAAGGTTCATCCAATAACAAGACGCTTGGCTTCATCGCGATAGTTCTGGCAATACATAGACGCTGTTGTTGTCCGCCAGAGAGCGAAAGGGCAGATTTATAGAGGCGATCTTTGACCTCATCCCATAATGCCGCTTTTTGCAAGCTTTCTTCCACAATCTCATCGAGTTGAGATTTTTTTTTGATACCAGAAAATGTTAGGGCATGAGTAATATTTTCGTAAATGGATTTTGGGAAAGGATTGGGCCTTTGAAACACCATTCCGATTTCTTTCCTCAATGAGACAACGTCGATTTGCTCAGACAGAATGTTGAGCCCCTCGTATATGATTTCCCCCTTTGCCCTTGCTCCTGGTATTAAATCATTCATCCTATTGATACTACGTAAAAATGTTGATTTTCCACAGCCAGACGGTCCAATAAGCGCAGTTATAGAGTTTTTATCAATCTCCATTGAAATTCCATTTACTGCACGTTTATCTCCATAAAATATCTCCAATTGATTGATGCTAAGTACAGATTCTTTATTCAAAAGGATATCCGGTGAAATGATTTGTTTTTCATGATGTCTTTCTTTTATTGCGGTCACCATCCTATCTCCCACCTTTATTTAGTTGCGGTAATTTTTTTATTAATCAAACTGCCGATAAATCTTGCCGATAAATTAAAGATTAGAACAGATAATACCAACACAGCTGCTGAACCACTAGAAACAACGTCTACATCAGGGATTAATCCTTGTGTATTAACCGACCAGATATGAACGGCCAGGGTTTCTGCAGGCCTAAAAATATTTAATGGCGATTGATCGGAAAATGGATTCCAATTCGCATAATCCAATCTTGGTGTTGATAGCCCAGATGTAAATAATAACGCTGCAGCTTCACCAAATACACGACCTGAGGCTAAAATGGCTCCTGTTAAAATCGAGGAAAATGCAGCCGGAATCAGAACTGTCTTAATCGTGTGCCAATGTGTTACTCCTAAGGCAAGACTTGCCTCTTTTAAATCACGTGGGACTGAACGGAGGGCATCTTCACTTACCCTAACCATCACTGGCAAGTTGAACACTGTTAAAGCCAATGCCCCTCCCAAAATGGTGTAACCCCATCCGGTGACATTAACAAACATCAGTAAACCAAACATGCCAATCACGATAGATGGCAGTGAAGCCAACACCTCAATACAAGAACGAATCAAGTCCGTCAACTTCCCAGGTTTGGCATATTCAGCCATGTAGACTCCTCCGCCAATTCCCATTGGAATCGTAATCAGCATGGTAATGAATAGAATGTAGAAGGAATTAAATAATTGATCACGGATCCCTCCACCTGAGCGAATATTACTGGATGGAGAGGTCAAAAAATCAAGTGAAATATGTTTAAAGCCGTTCATAAAAATATAGGATAACAATCCCAATAGAACTGTAATAATAATGGCTGCTATTAATATAAAGATGCCTGTAGCAATCCGATCGGTCGTTTTACTTTTCATTACATTTTCCTCCTTGATGACAAATAGCGAATCAGGAGAATAAACCCAAAGGACATGATCAATAATATAAGTCCCATTGACCATAATGTATTATTTTCAACACTTCCATAAGTGGTATGTCCCATATTTAAAGTAATGATCGTTGTTAATGTTGCTGACGCATCCAGAATGCTGGATGGTAGATCTCTCACATTTCCTATCACCATTTGTACTGCCAACGCCTCACCAAATGCACGTGCCATACCCAGGACAATGGCTGTAAGTAAAGAAGGCATAGCAGCGGGTATCAAAACTTTCCGTATCGTTTGCCACCTGGTGGCCCCAAGAGCATACGACCCTTCACGGAGATTTTTAGGTAACGAACTCATTGCATCTGTTGCAATCGTAGTCACTGTTGGTAAAATCATAATCGACAGTACAATCGTCCCTGTTAATAAACTAAATCCCAGACCGCCTACATGCTCCCTAATAAAGGGAACTAAAACGGAAAGTCCAATAAAACCATAAACAACGGATGGAATTCCAACTAATAGTTCAATAACCGGTTGGAGAATTTTCCTTCCCCATGAAGGAGCAATTTCTGTCATAAAGATAGCCCCGCCAATTCCAAGTGGTGCTGCAATAAGTGCCGATAAAAACGTGACTGCAAAGGAACCGAAAATAAACGGCAATGCTCCATATTCTGGATTTTCCTTATTGGTCGGATTCCAATTCAAACTAGTCAAGAATTCTAGTAAACTCACATCGTTTTTTGTAAAAGATTGAATTCCTTTTATTCCAAGAAAAATAGTGATTGCGATTGTGGTAGAGATCATGATCCCGGCGCAAATCATGACAATGATTTTTCCGCGGAGTTCACTGCCCCAGACCTTTTTTCTTGATTTTAATAATCTCTCATTAGCTGGAATAAGCCTTTCCATATTCACCAGCCCTTTCGTCAGTTACATCATAGGGGAAAATGCCTTGGGCACTTACCCCTACCCTCATTTCAGAAACTAGATATTTTTTTGATTTCCCTTTGCATCCCGTTCCACTTTCATTTTTGTAACAGGAAGGTATCCTTGTTCATCTAATAATTTGTTTTGGATATCATCAGACATAAGGAACTCTAAGAATGCTTTTGCCAGTCCATCTGGCTCACCATTTGTATAAGAATGCTGGTAGGCCCAAACAGGGAACTTGCCATTTTGTACATTTTCTGCTGTTGGTTTCACTCCGTCAATGGAAAGTGGAGTAACAGTGTTATCTGTGAAATAGGAGAATGCTAGATATCCAATGGCCCCATCTGTTTCAGAAATTATCTTTTTCACCGTATTGGATGAATCTTCGGTGATCCCTTCTGCTGGAGTGGCTCCATCAAGGGCAAATTTGTTGAAAATCGCACGAGTACCAGATGAATCAGGACGGTTTACTAGGACAATCTTTTGATCTTTCCCGCCAAGTTCTTTCCAGTTTTTAATTTTCCCTGTAAAAACTTTAATCAAGTCTTCTTTAGAAATGTCTTTTATACCAACTTTAGGATTTACAGCTGCGGTCATTCCGACAACTGCCACTTTATGATCTACTAGCTGATCTGCTGGAATTCCCTCTTTTTCTTCTGCAAATACGTCTGAGTTACCGATTTGTACAGATCCTTCGGCTACTTGTGATAAGCCTGTCCCTGAACCGCCCGCATTAACCTGTATGTCAACTTTGGAGTGTTCGCTCATGAATTCTTCTGCTGCCGCTGCAATTAATGGCTGCATCGCGGATGATCCGGAAATGACTAAAGAACCTGATAATTCTTCTGTCTTTTTGGTTTGATCTTTTTCTTCACCGCTTTTATTAGAAGTTTTATCGCCACCACAAGCAGCCATAAAAACCATTAAAGCTGTAAGTAGTGTAAAAAGGCTCAACCGTTTCAAACTTTTCATTTCCTTAATTCCCCCTACGAAAATTGTTTTTATTTTTTCTTCTTACAGTTTTAATCATAAATTCGGACTGTAAAGAGGGTTTTAATACAATGTAAATATTCTGTAAATGATTGTTGAGACTTTGTAAATTAGAAAAGCGGAAGCGCCCTGGTCAGCGGCGTATGGCCTCCTTGAAAAAGCTAACGCTTTTCCTTCGTGCGATGCCCATGCTCCCGAAGCATTCCTTGTGGAGTCTCTCCAACTGAGATAAAGGAAACACGAAGAGCTGGAGGCGCATTCGTGCTTGACTTATCGTAGGGCGGAGAGCGAAGGACACTAGCCGCTTGGGTGCTGGAGCTAGACAATTCTCAGAGCCAGTACTTTTATCTTTTCATAAAAAAAACACCTGCCTCAGATGAGACAAGTGTTCCAAATTCTATTAATCTATTGATTTGTTTGGGTTTCGCCGGTTTGTTGATTGGTTTCATTGACTTGAGATTCGTCTGTTCTTTGTGTATTTTGATTATTTTGCTGTTCTTGTGTTTGTTGAGTCGTCTGATTATTGGTTTGAGCAGGATCTGTAGCCACTTGACGATTTTTTTTCAAGTCAAAATAGGCATCTAAAACCCGTCTGCCGATTAAATCATTTACTGCTGGTCCTGTGTTTCCTTGATATGCCCATGGAACAACTACCGCCATGGCAACTTCTGGATTATCATATGGCGCAAAGCTGACAAGACTTAGGTTCATAACTGGTGTGCCCCATCTAGAGCGATCTGTCCCATAATAGAAAGCCTGAGCCGTGCCTGTTTTTCCAGCCGGGTTGTACGTTGCACTTCTAAAATAGCCGGTTGCTGTACCATCACCAACCTGAAAGACCATGCGAAATCCATCTTGAACCCGTTTAATCCATTCATCCTTCATATCCAAGTGGTTTAACACCTTTGGTTGAATCTCTTCAATAACTGGTCCTAATTCATTAGAATCCTGTTCTGGCTCGCGGATTTCTTTTACCATATGCGGCTGAACACGATAGCCGCCGTTGGCAATAGTTGACACATATTGAGCAAGCTGCAGTGGCGTATACATATCATACTGGCCAATCGCTAAGTCAAGCAATAAACCAGGTTTTCTTTCTGGTCCAACAACACCTGGCGTTTCATTAGGCAAATCAATGCCAGTTCTTACACCAAGGCCAAACTGATTAAAAGACTTGCGCATCGTATCAAACGTGGAAAGATCTAATGGAAGTGCTTTATTTGGTGCATAATGTCCACCCGCCATTGCAATCACTGTTTTCCACATATAGACGTTAGATGAAACCTGTAAAGCTCTTTGATCATTAATCCGGCCAAAGGTTTTCCACGATTTTTTAACTGGAGTTTTAGCAATAACTAATGGTTCATCAACAAGAGAATCACCAGGCTTAATGGCTCCTGTCTTATAACCAGTTAAGATTGTCGCACCTTTAACTGCCGAACCTACGTTATAAGAGGTAGTAAAAGTGCCCAATGCATAATCCTGCATTTCTAGTTTTCCTGTTTCAGGATTTCTAGCAATCTTCTTGCCCGCCATCGTGAGAATTTCACCAGTATGTGGATCCATTAACACTACAAAGGCGCGATCCATAAGCCCTGTATTTCCGGATCTTTTTGCTGCCCACATTTCGTCCTCGATAATTTTTTCCACTTGGGTCTGCAAATCCATATCAACCGTTAGGACAAGGTCATTCCCTCTGTTCCCTTCTGAAACGACCTCTGTAGAAATAATTTTTCCGGATTTATTTGTTACATTTTTCACTTTTGCCTTTTGACCATGCAGGACATCCTCATATTTCTTTTCCAAGTAGCTCGTCCCGACTCTGTCATTACGGCTGTAACCCTGGGCCAGATATTTCTCTGATTCATCCTTAGGCAATCCGGATTCAGATGAAGACACATCACCTAGGATTGTTTTTAGAGTATCACCAAAAACATAGTTTCTTTCCCAGTCTGTTGTCGTGTCAATTCCTGGCAAGTTCTCCAGGTCTTCACTGACAGCTGCATATTCTTCTGGGGTTACGTCTTTATTTTTTACTATTTGTGGAGTTAGAGCATATCCACTATTAAACTCTCTAAAAATAGCTAGTGTTTTTAAATCATCAGCAGAGAGTGAATCTAAGTCTTGATCCGTGATTCTTTTTAATTGGAGTTTATAAATTTGTTTGTCATCCAATTTTTTTTCTTTATATTGGTTCCATTCTTTTTCTGTAATCTTTGCTTTTGCTTCTTTTGGATGCTTCATCATCCAAAAGTCTTTTTTGTCCCTTTCACGGACTTTGGATGTATCTTTATTGATTATTTTTGCAAGTTTTGCTGCTGTATCCAGCATTTTCTTTTGATCGACACCCTGATACTTTGTATAGGTAATTGCGTTTAACGGAGTGTTATCAACAATTACCTTTCCATAACGGTCATACATTTTCCCTCTTGGAACAGGATTGCTGATGGTAATATCTTCCGTCCTTGCCAATTCACGCTGAAAATCTTCACCAAAGACAATTTGCAATTCACCAAGGCGTAATACGAGAATAGAAAACAGTAAAAATACAACAAAAAATAGCATATTTAATCGAAAAGGAACTTGCCTCTTCTTTTTCTTCTTATTATCCAAGGCCAAAACGCACCTCCATTTGCTTGCCTGACATAACATACCTATTGTAGCGGATTTGGGCTTTTTTTTCTATGAGGAACACTTACCATTTTTTATTATAGGGATGTATCTTTAAAAAGAGGACTCTAAAAAGGACCTTTTACTTTTGTTGTTAATAGATATCTCTCCGCTTTTATTTCGAACTTGGCACTGCTTTGGACTCGTTCTTAGTTTTTTGGCTGCTACCTGTCCGAAGGTGCATCGACTTCGGACTCGTTCTTGCTCTTTTTGGTTGCGCCTTGTCAAAAGTTTACACGACTTCGGAATCTTCTTGCTCTTTTGGCTGCGACCTGTCCAAAGGTGCCTCCTCGGCTTCGGACACCATCTTGCTTTTTTGACTCCTCCTTGTCCAAAGTTACTTTGACTTCGGACACCATCTTGCTTTTTTGACTCCTCCTTGTCCAAAGTTACTTTGACTTCGGACACAATCT